>NZ_JAOQJI010000060.1:0-17516 GCF_025567125.1 Phocaeicola fibrisolvens
AAATGACAATAAAAATGGCATATGAAAATGATAGACCATAATCACTTCATATGCCATTTTATTTTTGGGGGACATTTACTGAATATCCCTTACATACAGCAGTACCGTACAGGTAAATTCCACTAACACCGCCTTGGCACTCGGCTCGGGCGACATGGAAGTATTTGCCACTCCCGCCTTGGTGGCTTTAATGGAAAATGCGGCCATGCATGCCGTCCAACCGGCTCTTCCGGAAGGCTCCACTACCGTAGGTGCCATGATACAAACCACGCACCTCAAACCCTCCGGTTTAGGAGAGGAAGTTACCGCCACTGCGGAACTTACCGAAGTAGAAGGCCGGAAACTGACCTTCAAGGTAAGTGCTTCCGACCGCAAGGGACTGGTGGGCGAAGGTACCCACATCCGATATATTGTGGACCGGGAACGTTTTTTGAGCAAACTATAACCCAAAGAATCGAAGTGGATCAGTCGTCATCTGACTATCCACTCCTCTATCGTTCCCGTTTCCGAAGAAAATACGGCTCCTATCTGATACAGTTTACGGGTATCTGCCCCATATTCTTTCGCATAACCTTTCTCTTCTATCTGCCGCATGGCCTCTGCAGCTGTACCGTCAAGCTTGAACTCAAAGATATACACATAATTAGGAGTCTCCACAATGCAATCTACCCGACCTTGACTCTGCACCTTCTCCGTATAAACCGTATAGACACTAATCAGGCGCATGATCAGATAGAAAGTATAGTGGAAATACCGTTCCTTCTCACGCTCGTTCTCCTTACGGCGCATGGTATAGGGGATGCTGGCCAGGAAAGAAGTCAGGCCTGTGCAGAAATCATCGAGTTCCCCCTTTTTCAGTTGTGAGGCCGCTTTCCTTATCCATGCGGCAGTCTCAATCTTATCAAAGTACGAGGAAGCCACCATCGTAAGGAAACCACGCTTCACTTCGTTATTAGGGAAATCAAGAAGGAACGTTCTTTCTTCCATGTCAAACTCCTTGATGGTCAGATAGCCGCTCTGATAAATCATCGGCAAAGATTGTTCCACACTCGCCTTGTAATCGATAAATTCCTCCGGAGAATAATACTTTCCTGTAATCTCGTTCATATTTTCGTTTGAGTGCGCCAACAAACGGATAAGATAGGTAGGAGTACCGCTCTTGAACCAGTAATCATAAATTCTTCCGGAATCAAACGCATTGAGCAAACTGAAAGGGTTATATACATCCGTCATTCTGTCACTGAAATGATAACCATCATACTGCAATTTCAGCATATTCATCATTTCATCAAAAGCACATCCGTAATCATCTGCCATCTGCCCGACAGACTCCCTGAAATAATGCTCAAATTCTGCCTGCGATATACCGCAAAGCGTCTCATACTTGGCGTGCATGCTAATGTCTTTAGGCTGGTTGAAACCACTGAACACACTCACCTGCGAAAACTTCGTCACACCGGTTAGGAAGACAAACTGCAAATATTCATCTGCCCCCTTGAAGGTGGAATAAAACCCTTTCAGAATATTACGGTGTTCCTCCTCCAGGTCCTTGTCATAGTCCAAGACATCGAGAACAGGTTTGTCGTATTCATCCACCAGTACCACGGCACGCAAACCAGACTTCTCATAGGCCGTTTTCAGCAGTTCGATAAACCTCAATCCGGTGGGAAGACTTTTGTCTGCCTCCATTCCCAGTTCACGCTCCCAGGAAGACACATACCCGTCAATCCAACGCTGTAGAACGCCTTTCTGGGTAAAGTTTCCTCCATTGAAATCGATATGAAACACCGGATACACCTTCCAGTCTTTCTCCAGCGCCTCCATCTTCAGGCCCTTGAACAACTCCTTCCTGCCGAGGAAATAGTTTTTCAACGTGGATACCAGCAGACTCTTTCCGAAACGGCGCGGACGGCTCAGGAAATAAATCTTACCTTCCTTCACCAGACGGTAAACCAAATCAGTTTTGTCCACATACACGTAACCGTCTTCTATCAGCTGGTCGAAGCTCTGTATTCCGATGGGATATTTCATACGATTCAATTGATAATTAGGATGAAGTAATTGTTAATTACAAATATAGCGAAAAACCAAACAAAAGGAGAAGAATTTATCCTAATTTGTTCCAAACTCAGGATTCATCTTCCCAGGTGAGAAGTAAAATTTACTCCGGTAAAAACTTCCATTTCCCCATATATTTTCTCCCAAACTTCGGGACAATTTCTCTGTACCACACTGTGAAATACAAAAACCACAGTGTGGGATATATATTTCACAGTGTGGGATACAAATTCCGCAGTGTGAAACAGAGAATGTTTCGGGACAAAAAGAAGTATGCGACAAGACCTCTGAACTTTATCTCAGGGGATGCTGAAAGTATCCGTCGGAAGCCACAAAAAAATCCTGAAAGCCGCCCTCTGTGCAGATGCAGACTTTCAGGATTTCCTCACCGAAGGTAAAGCAAGCCTTCTCAAATACTATATTACAGCCAGTGCAATCAACTGAATAAACAGAATCAGGAACACCATGGCGATGGGGTACACTGTAGCGTAGGCCACTCCCGGTATGTTACTGTCGGTCATGGAATCGGCTGCCGCAAGTCCCGGGGTACTGGTCATACCGCCGGTGATGGTGCCCAGCAAATCGAGCAGACTGACCTTAAACACCAGCCGTCCCACGACTGCCGCCAACAGCATCGGTACCAAGGTAATCAAAGCACCTACCCCGAAAAGCAGGAAACCGCTCTCCTGGAAGGTAGCCACCAAGGTCTTTCCGGCAGACGTACCCACTTCGGCCAGGAACAGCAGCAAGCCCAACTGACGCAACAACTGGTTGGCCGGTCCCGACATGGACCAGATAATCGGTCCCGTCTTGCCAATGGCACTCAGGAACAACGCCATCATCAGCACGCCCCCAGTCAGTCCCGGAGAGAAGGTCATCCCTCCTCCAAAGGAGATATGCAGTTTACCGAACAGCACACCCAGCACAATACCCATGGCAATAGGGAAGAAATCAGTATCCGAAAGGCGTTTCACGTCATTACCCAGCAACCGGGCCACTCCTTGTATCCCTTCCTTTTCGCCCACCACCATCAGTTTGTCACCAAACTTCAGGGCCAGTTCCGGCGAGGGAGACAAATCGATACCGCTTCGGCGCACGCGGGTTACCGTACAACCAAAGTTCTTCTGCAAGTTGAGTTCACCCAGCTGCTTGTTAATCATGTCTTTCTTGGTCAGCAACAAGGATTCAATACTCTGCGTATGGCTCAGTGGAAGCTCTCCCTCCTCCCGTTCGCCCAGCATCAGGGCCAGATTCTTCAAGGAATCCTCACTGCCCACCGCCTGGATGTGGTCGCCTTCCTGCAACACGGTATGAGCTTTCGGAATCAGAATCTCATCACCCCGTTTCAAGCGCGAAATCACGGCCCCCGTCATGGCCCGGATATTCAACTGAATCAGGGTACGGTTGAAAACGGTAGGATTGGTCACCCGGAACAGGCAGGTGTTCAGTTCCGGGAACTGGCTGCGCCGTTCCTTTTCCAAGCGCCGGGCCTCTTCGTTCAAATCGATGCGCATCAGCTTGGGAAGCAGTTTCACGAATAAAATCACCCCAATCACCCCAAACGGATAGGCGATACCGTAGGCAATGGAAGCCAGCGGCGACTGCGTGCTGTCGATGGCCACTGCCAAACCCGGCGTACTGGTCAGCGCCCCCGCAATCAGTCCCACGATACTAGGTGTATCGATATCGAAAAGATACTTCATGGCCACCCCCGTCAGACAGGCAGAAGCCACAATCAGCAAGGTAATCAGAATCAAGGTCTTTCCTTTGCTCCGGAAAGAATGAAAGAAACCCGGACCGGCCTGGATGCCGATGGTGAAAATGAACAACACCAACCCGAAGGTTCCCAGTTCCTTTGGAATAGACACGCCCCAATGCCCGAAAGCAAGGGCGATAAAAATCACGGCAGACACATCGAGCGACAACCCCATCACTTTGATACGTCCGAGCATAAAGCCCAAGGCTACAATCAAGAAAATTGCAAAATACGAAGTTTGCAGTAAGTCTGTCAACATAAAAAATTAGAATAGTGTGAATAAAATCGGGATAAAGATAAACAAATTTTGCGAATATCCTTATCCCGACTTCTGAATTCACTCCTGCAAACTATGGATATACTCGTAGAGCTTCTTGTAAAAGGCATGTTTGGTCAAAGTGGAAGCATCCCCCAGAATGATGAGTTTCATGCGGGCCCGCGTGATGGCCACGTTCATACGGCGCAAATCGTTCAGGAAACCAATCTGTCCGTCTTCGTTGGCCCGTACCAGACTGATGAGGATGACGTCGCGTTCCTGCCCTTGGAAACCGTCCACCGTATTGATGGTAATCAGGGAACGGTAGGGCTTGAAGAACGCATCTTTCTTGACCAGCTGGCGGAGGTACTGCACCTGCGCCTTGTACGGCGAAATCAGTCCCACGTCGATGCGTTCTTCCAGGAAACGCTCCCGACCGATTTTCGTAATGTATTCCTTCAACTGCCCGATGGACAGTTCCGCCTCCGGCTTGTTGATGCGCCCGTAGTTTTCACCCACAAACTCCTCGTTGCAATCCATCCCCTCGGTATTGACCCACTCAATCGGAGTATCGAAGTCCAGGATGCTGCGGTATTTCACTTCGGGGGCCGAACGAAGCATGCCTCCGTAAAACCAGTCGGACGAGAAGCGCATGATTTCATCGTTCATACGGTACTGCACCTTCAACAATGACACCACCTCCGGCTTGTTTTTCACAATGCACTGCATCAGC
Organism: Phocaeicola fibrisolvens; assembly: GCF_025567125.1. Classification (NCBI taxonomy): domain Bacteria; kingdom Pseudomonadati; phylum Bacteroidota; class Bacteroidia; order Bacteroidales; family Bacteroidaceae; genus Phocaeicola; species Phocaeicola fibrisolvens. Next base: position 4,804 of record NZ_JAOQJI010000060.1, read on the forward strand.
GTATGACCCAGTCCGGCACGCAGGGCCTCCGGACATTTCACCGTAGGCGGCAACTGACAATGGTCACCGGCCAGAATCACCCGGTCGGCTTTCCGCAACGGAATCCAGCAGGCCGCTTCCAACGCCTGTGCCGCCTCGTCAATGAATACCGTTCCGAACTTCTGTCCCATCAGCAGACGATTGGCGCTTCCCACCAGCGTGCAGGCAATCACCCTCGCCTCACTGAACAAAGCTTCGTTGATGCGGATTTCCAGTTCCGTAGCCCGGTCTTTCAGCGAATTGATTTTCTGCCGGATACTCTCCCGGTCGGCTCCTTTCCGGCTGCGGGCATACAATTCGCGCACGGCCTTGCGGATACTCCACAGCTGAGGGTAGTCCGGATGGGCCTCGAAACGCCGTTCGTAGGTGAATGACAGCATCTTGTCGTTTACCCGGCTGGGATTTCCGATGCGCAGCACACTCACGCCCCGGTCGACCAGCTTCTCACTGATCCAGTCGACGGCCATGTTGCTCTGTGCGCAGACCAGCACCTGATTTTCCCGGTGGAGGGTTTCATAAATGGCTTCCACCAGCGTGGTCGTCTTTCCCGTTCCGGGAGGGCCGTGTACGATGGCCACATCCTTGGCATGCAACACCTTGTTGACCGTCTCTTCCTGCGTGGCATTCAACCACGGGAAACGCACCGGCTGAAACGAGAAGGTGGATACGGGCTGTGTGCCATGGAAAATGTCCCTCAGCTCTGCCAAACGGTTGTTCTTCGCACTGAGCACCTGCTTGACGGCCTCGAACATCAGCCGGTAGCTGGTCTCGTCGAAATACAGCTGTACCCCCAGCACTTCCTTGCTCTGCAAAGCCAGCAGCGCATTGGCATCCGGCAGAATCACCACCATACGGTCTTCCTCCACATAATTCACCGTGGCCACAAAGTTCAGGTAGGTCAGTTTGCCCGACAAGTCCTGCGTAAAGAAACACACCGGACGACCATACTCGAACAGATGCTCAATCTCCTTGTCCTCTTTCCGTTCCACCTCGATGACCAGCTGGTTCAAGGCGTTGTAATAACTTCTTCCCAGCGACAAGGGATACCAGCACATGCCCCGTTTGATTTTCCGTCCGATGCCCATCAGTTCGGTCTGCTGCTTGAACTGCGCTTTTTCATATTCATACTCCAGCTTCAACAGCTCATACTGATGCTGCAAGTACAACACCGGCAATTGGATGACTGTATTTTCTTTCTTCATTTCTTATTCTTCAGCTTGCAGAGGTCGGGCTTTCAGCCACAAAAAACCTTTTCACGCTCGTGTGAAAGCCCTCTTTCCCTCTAATTTCTGCAAAGTTACGAGGTTTTTGAAAAAAGAACTGGCTCCCCGTTGATTTATTCCCGATAATTTGCTATTTTTGTTTGACGTGTAAACAAAGACAGCCATGAAGAAACAAGCTGAATACATCAAGCGCATTGAGATTAAAGGCTTATGGGGCCGGAAAAACATTGCCTGGGATTTACGCCCGGACGTCAACATCCTGAGCGGAGTGAACGGTATCGGGAAAAGCACGATTCTGAACAACTCCGTACGCCGTCTGAGCGACTTGGAAGGTGGTGCCCTCAGCAACGGAGTGCATGAAGGAGTCTCGTTCACCTTCTATCCGGAAGATGCCACCTACATCCATTTCGATGTGATACGCAGTTTCGACCGTCCGCTACTCAGCGCGGGACTGCTGGATAAAATCGGGAACCAGAACGTAAAGACGGAGCTCGACTGGCAGCTTTATCTGCTCCAGCGGCGCTACCTGGATTATCAGGTGAACATCGGCAACCGGATTATCTCTCTGCTGACGAGCGGAAAGCCGGAGAATCAGGCAAAGGCGGCCGATATCTCCCGACCGAAGACGCATTTCCAGGACCTGATGGACGATTTGTTCAGTGAGACCGGAAAGAAAATCCTCCGCCAGAACAACGAAATCCTGTTTGAACAGGACGGCGATATCCTGACGCCCTACCAGTTGTCTTCCGGCGAAAAGCAGATGTTGGTCATCCTGCTCACCGTATTGGTGCAGGACAACCAACCGTGTACCCTTTTCATGGACGAACCGGAAATCTCCCTTCACGTGGAATGGCAGCAGCGCCTCATTTCTCTCATCCGGAGCCTGAATCCGAACGTACAAATCATCCTGACCACCCACTCTCCAGCCCTCATCATGAACGGCTGGATGGATGCCGTGACCGAAGTGAGTGACATTACAACCCGTTAAAAAAGAAGTAGCCGTATGGGAAAAAGACTGACTGAAAACCTTTCTTCCCTGTACATTGGAGCGGCCAACAGCCTCAAGCCCAAACGTGCGAGAAGAAAAATCGTAGCATACGTAGAAAGCTACGACGATATTTCTTTCTGGAGAACCATCCTCTCGGAATACGAAGACAACACCCGTTACTTCGAAGTGATGCTGCCTTCCCAGACATCGTTGGCCAAAGGCAAGAAAACCGTACTGATGAACCAACTCGGCAAACAGCTGGGTGAGAACATGATTGCCTGTGTGGACAGCGATTACGACTATCTCCTGCAAGGACGTACCCATACTTCCCAATACATCATCGAGAGTCCCTACGTGATGCAAACCTACGCTTACGCCATCGAAAACTATCATTGCTACGCGGAAGGGCTGCACGAGGTCTGTGTCATGGCTACCCTGAACGACCACAAACTCATCAACTTTGTGGAGTTCATGAAACTGTATTCCCAGATTGCTTATCCGCTGTTCATCTGGTCGGTGTGGTTCTACCGCCGGCACATCCTTTCAGAATTCTCCCTGCTGGATTTCTGTTCGTACGTCAAGCTGGACCAGGTCAGCACCCACCATCCGGAACGTAGCCTGGAAAACATGGCGAAAAAAGTCAACCGGAAACTGCACGACCTGGAACACCGTCACCCCGATGCCTTGGGAGAGATTGAAGACATGAAAAAAGAATTCGAACAGCTCGGTGTACATCCCGACAACACCTATATGTTCATCCAAGGCCATCACATCATGGACAACGTGGTGCTGCGCCTGTTAATCCCCGTATGCACCGTGCTGCGCCGGGAACGGGAACAGCAGATTCACGACCTGGCCCTTCACGACATGCAGCTGCACAACGAACTGACCAGCTACCAGCGGAGCCAGGTGGGCGTGGAAGTCGTCATCCACCGGAACAACTTCTATACTCACTCGCCTCTTTATCAGATGATTCGGAGAGACATCGAGAAATTTCTCAAGATTATCCGGTAAGCCAAACGGCGAAACTCCTATACAAGATAGGGAAAACCCTATCAAAGAATGGGCGTTTTCATCTTGACCCGCGCTTTTTCTTCTGCTAATTTTGTCACATAACAAAAAGCTGAAGGAATCACATTCAGCCGGTAAAGACAACGCTTATGAAAACAAAGACATTTTTCCTCTGCTTACTGGCCTTCTGCCTGACCGCCTTGTCCGGTCGTGCTTCCGGCCTCGGAGACTTCCGAATCAACGCACGCTTCCTGACCGACCGCATGGCCTTCGAACTGCATCTGAGCACCGACCAATACAACGACCTGTATGAAATCAACTACGATTTCCTGAACAACGTAGGTCCTTACCTCTCAGGCATCGCCATCGCCGACAGCCGCGCCCTGGATGCCTACTACCGCTACCTGGACGAACGTAACGATGACCTCCGCTGGGTACTCTCCAATGCGGAATACGTGCGCTTCATGGGAATAGAATACTTCTTCCGCCCCATTTATGCCCTCAACAGCGTGTGCTACCTCCGTATCTATCAGGTATATCCCAACCGGAACTATTTTTACTTCGGCCCGCCCCGCCACTACCTGACTTATCGGGGAGGACACTGCCGGGCCCATTTCGGCGGCGCCAGCTTCTACCGAAGAAACTATCCGATACGCTATCGCCATCCGGTGTACAGCCGTCCGTGCCGTATCAGTCCCCAGCTGCGTCCCAAAGATTTTGCCAGACCGAAACCGGGAAACCGCCCGCCCAAACACAACCAATGGCAGTCGGCTCCCCAGCCGGAACATCGCCCCGTGGCCAACGGCAGACCGGACTACCGACCTGTACAAAAGCCCAACAACCGGCCTCAGGCCCGCCCGGAAGCCCGTCCGCAAAGAAGGCCAGAAAACCAACCACAGCGAAGACCTGAAGCCGCTCCACAAAGACGGCCGGCCACTCGCCCACAGGTAAGACCGAACAAAGGTACCACGGTAAGGCCCGGACAAAGCCACTCCCGACAGAATCAGAAAAAAGAAGCGGACCACGACCGAAAATCTCTCTCTAAGCGTCTATAAACACAAAGTGCTGAAGTCCTCCGGAACTTTCTCCGGGAACTTCAGCACTTTTTATTTTTAGACGGATTGACTCAAGCCAAATGAATGCCGTCTTCTTCCAATACGATGCGACGTTTCTTATACAAATCGCCGACAGCTTTCTTGAAAGTCTTCTTGCTTACCCCAAACGTGTGGTAAATCACTTCCGCATCCGTCTTGTCGTTCAACGGAGTGAATCCGTCGTTGTCCTTGATATATTGCCACAGCACCTCCGAAAAATCATCCACCTTCCGTGCACCAGCCTTCTGCAATACCAGGTCAATCTTTCCATCCGGACGTACCTGCTTGATAAACGCCGTCAGCCGCATGCCGACTTCCAAAGGCTGGAAAATCTCATTGTGGTACAGCATACCGCTGAACTTGTTTTCCACAATCACCTTGTATCCCAGCTCCGTGCGCTGCCATACCAGTACTTCCACTTCCTGACCCGGCTGGTAATCCGGCTTTTCGGTCGACAAGAAATGCTCCACTTTGGCCGAAGCCACGATACGGTAGCTTTCCTCGTCCAAGTGTACATACACCACGTAACGCTTTCCTTTCTGCATCTTCATTTTCTGCTCGCGGAAAGGCACAAACAAGTCCTTCATCAGTCCCCAGTTCAGAAAAGCCCCGAACTGGTTTACCCATGCCACTTCCAGACAGGCAAATTCGCCCACCTGTACATACGGCTGCAAGGTAGTAGCCACCAGCCTTTCCTCCATATCGAGGTAAATAAATACATTCAAAATATCTCCAGGCTTGGTACCTTCGGGCACATAACGCTTCGGAAGCAAAATTTCACCGTCCTCATCTCCATTGAGGTACACGCCGAAATCCACTTCCTTCACTACTTCCAACTGATTATATTTTCCTAATTTTATATGACTCATAACAACTCTTTATTTCCGCCAAAGATAGCATAAAAAACTCATATACTCACACAGCCTTCCCTATAAAGAAAAACTAAAAATATTTTTATTTTTACACCGTAAAATAAGTGGTAAGCCACCGTAACTTGTTTTATAATATCATTAAACTTTATATCTATGAAACTCTACACTATTTTAGTTAGTTTTCTGGGACTCTCTTTATGCATGGACACCGCTTTGTGCCAGTCTCCCCAATCATCCAGTGAAATCACATGGAGCACCTTCAACATCCGCTACGACAATCCCTACGACAGCCTGAACAGCTGGACATACAGAAAGGACACCGTAGCCAGTTTCATCAAGGCACACAATCTAGACATCGTAGGTATGCAAGAAGTCCTGCACCACCAGCTTGAAGACCTGAAAGCCCGCCTGCCTGAATATGCCGAAGTCGGCGTAGGCCGAGAAAACGGAAAGACACAAGGCGAATATGCCCCTCTGTTCTATAAAAAAGACCGTTTTGAATTATTGGACAACAACACTTTCTGGCTGTCACAATATCCCGACAGTGTAGGATTCATCGGATGGGACGGTGCCTGTACCCGTATTGCCACCTGGGCCAAGCTGAAAGACAAAACCAACGGAAAAGTCTTTATGGCCATCAATACGCACTTTGACCATGTGGGAACAGAAGCTCGTAAAAAAGGTGCCTTACTGATTATTGAGAAAATAAAAGAAATTGTAGGCTGCCAGCCTGCCGTAGTTACCGGAGACTTCAACGTATCCGACCAGTCGGAAGCCTACCAGACCATCACCGGCAACAGCTTCGTACTGAAGGATGCGCATAAGACAGCTCTCCAACAAGAAGGTGCCCGCTATACCTTCCATGACTTCGGACGCATCCCGGCCGATTCGTGTGAGAAAATTGACTTCATATTTGTCACTCCTCAAATAGAAGTACAGCGCAGCTACATTCCTGAAGAAAACCGGGAATCAAAGAAATTCCTTTCCGACCACAACCCGGAAATCGTACACCTTTCTTTCTAAAGACTAATAAACCGAGAAAAATACATCCCGTCCTCCGGTACACCTCTTTACCTGGACGGGATTTTTTATCTTATACGATACGTCCGTCTACCAGATGAATGGTACGGTCGGTTTGAGTGGCCAGTTCCTCATCGTGCGTTACGATAACAAAAGTCTGTCCCAGTTTGTCGCGCAAATCGAAGAACAGCTGATGCAGCTCGCCCTTGTTCTGCGTATCCAAACTTCCCGAAGGTTCATCGGCCAGAATAACCGCCGGATGATTGACCAAGGCCCGGGCCACTGCCACCCGCTGCTTCTCTCCTCCCGACAGCTCCGCCGGTTTATGACTGCCACGTTCCGACAGACCTAGAAACGCCAGAATATCCAACGCTTCTTTCCGGGCCGTACCCATCGGCTTTCCCTGAATCAAGGCAGGCATCATCACATTCTCCACTGCCGTAAACTCAGGCAACAACTGATGGAACTGAAATACAAAACCGATTTCTCTGTTCCGGAATGCCGACAGTTCCTTCTCCTTCAGCCGGTTCACCTCCGTCCCGTTCAGGACAATGCGTCCGCTGTCCGGCTTGTCGAGCGTACCCATAATCTGAAGCAATGTGGTCTTTCCGGCGCCACTGGGTCCTACGATGCTTACCACTTCACCTTTGGCTATTTCAAGGTCTATTCCCTTCAGTACCTGCAATGAACCAAAGCTCTTGGTTATACCTTCTAATTGTATCATACGTTCCTACAATTTACGAATCACATACTCAGCCAGATAACAGCCAAACACAGCCGGCATATAGCTCACCGTACCCGCCGTTGACTTCTTGTTCTGCTCGTTGTCCACCAATATCACCGCATTGGCATCTGCCTGCTCCGTACTGAACACCACCGGCAGCTTCCGCTTCATGCCCATCTTCTGCAAACGCTTCCGTACTGCCTTACTCAGTCCACAGTGATATGTTTCCCACAAATCGGCAAAACGTACCTGCGTAATATCGCATTTGGCTCCAGCTCCCATGCTGCTGACAATTTTCAGCCCCCGCTGAAGCGCATGATAAATCAGGTAACACTTGGGAGCCACCGTATCAATGGCATCCACCACAAAATCGAACGAAGCACTGTCCAACAGCTGCGGAATCGCCTCATCCTTCAGATAAACCGGGAGTACCGTTAAATCCAGTTCCGGGTTGATGTCCCGGAAACGGGCGGCCAATACCTCTGCCTTCGGTCGGCCAATCACGGAATGAGTGGCCGGTAACTGACGGTTGATATTACTAGGCTGCACCGTATCCGCATCCACAATCGTCATCCGCCCCACTCCGGCACGGCAAATCATCTCTGCCGCATAGGCACCTACACCACCCAAGCCAACGACCAGCACATGTGCGTTCCGCAAGCGGTCCATTTTTTCTTTTCCCAGCAACAGCTCCGTACGCTGCTGCCATTCCATATTCTTATTTTCGTTCATGAATCTTTCTTAAACCATTTATAAAACCAGTTGCCCACCTTGTCATAATACTGCGTTTCGGCCCATCCGCGCGGGTCGGCAAAGCTCAGTGTCTCATTCGGGTCGCCTTTCTGGTCAGGATACAACAACATGATGCTGTTATTATTGAAATACTTGGAAACCTGCATCGGCAAGCGTTCAAAAGAAGAGTCATACGAGATAGAACCTCTTCGGGAACTTACAATCACCAGCAAATGGTCATAATTCACCTGCCCGGTAATAATCAGCAGGTCGTCCCAGTTGTCCAGTTCCTGGAATTCCGTCATCACATCCTTATGCTTTTTCTGGATATATCCCTTGATGTAGCCCAATGTCTGCGGATGGGCAAAGAAATGCAAGCGACATCCCAGCTGACTGCTCATCCGGCACAAGTGCGTAATCCACTTCACAAAGCCATGCTCAAATTCCGACTTGGGAGGCACGGCCACAATGATACGCCGCAACGTGTTTACCGGCATCAGGAAACGGGCAATCATCACCTGCTGAAAGGTATTCTTCAACAAATCTTCTGTCAGATTGCCAAAGAAAGAGTCCACGATACTTGCCTTATAGTGCAGACCTATCACAATTGTAGTAGCTTCCGTCTCTTTAGCCGTATGCAAAATTCCCGTCGCAATGTTCAAATCGAAACGAGAGACCGTTTTCAGCGGGACATTGGCCGAAGCCGCAATCTGCGCCGCCCTTTCCAGGCTCCGCTTGCCCCGCATTTCCAGACGCACCGAATCATTGTTGTCATTAATCACATTCAAGGCCACCAAGTTGTCCGTACGTTTCTCATCCCGCACCACCAGTGCCAGTTGCATCAACCGTTCCAAGGTTTCCGGATTAGCCACCGGTATCAGAATACGTTCCTTTTTCTGTTCCTTCTCTTCGTCCAGCTCCGCATCATCCATCGCAATCCGTTTGGCCGCATGCTCCGTAATAAACGAACTGACCACACAAGTCACCAGAATCAGCAGAATCGTACCGTTGAGCACATCCTCATTGAGCAGACGTTCACCCGAAGGCAGGATAATATTGTAGCCCACCAGCACCGCAGCCAGAGTAGCCGCCGCCTGTGCATTGCTCAAGCCGAACATCAGTTCCCTTTCCACCGGCTTCATGCGGTAAATCTTCTGTGTCAGCCAAGAGGCAATCCATTTCCCCAGCAAGGCCACCACAATCATCACCGAAGCCACCTTGAGGGAATCGATATGTCCGAAAAGCACATTGACATTGATGAGCATGCCCACCCCAATCAGGAAATACGGGATAAACAAGGCATTCCCCACGAATTCCAGGTGACTCATCAGCGGAGACACATGCGGAATCAGGCGGTTCAAGACCAATCCGGCCAAGAAAGCACCCAGAATGCCTTCCATACCGACCCACTCCATCAGTCCCGCTCCCAGGAACACCATGGCCATCACAAAGATATACTGTACCACCTGGTCACTGTAACGCCGGAAAAACCAGCGTCCGATGCGAGGGAAAGTCAGCATGATGACAGCACTCACCACTATCACCTTCATCACCAGCCAAATCCAGAACATATCCGATGTCTCTCCTTTGTACATACCGGAAATCACGGCCAGCACCAGCAACGTCAGCGTATCCGTCACCGCCGTACCTCCCACCGCAATGCTTACCGCCCGCTGACGGTTGATGCCATAACGAATCACAATCGGATAGGCAATCAAGGTGTGCGAGGCATACATACTGGCCAACAATACGGAGGTAATCAAGCCATATCCCAGCAGATGCTGGTTTGTCCACACTCCGATACCCAGCGGGATAATAAACGCCAGCAATCCCAGCACGGTCGCCTTCATGCGGATACTCTTGAAATCCTCCATGTTCATTTCCAGACCGGCCAGAAACATGATGTAATATAATCCCACCTTACCAAAAAGTTCAAAACTGCTGTCGCGGGCCAGGATGTTGAACCCATGTTCCCCAATCACGATACCCGCCAGAATCATGCCGATGATGTGCGGAATGCGCAAACGTTCCAGCACAATCGGTGCAAACAAAATGATAACCAAAACCAAGAAAAAAATCCAGGTCGGGTCAGTAATGGGAAAATCTATATCGAAATGAAACAAATCTAACAATTCTTCCATATAAATGAGCGGTCTGTTTTAAATTTATGGACAAAAATACGAAAAAAGTTCCGCATTTCCCGTTTGGTATTCCAAAATGTTTTAATTTTGCGATTCAATAGCTACAGGACGAATTTTAAATATCTTACTGAAGCACAGAAAACAATACAATCACGGAATTTATTAACTTAAACAAGAAACATAAGAAATGAAAGTAGCAATTGTTGGTGCAAGCGGAGCCGTAGGACAGGAGTTCCTGCGCGTGCTCGATGAAAGAAACTTCCCGGTAGATGAACTGCTGTTGTTCGGATCGTCAAGAAGCGCCGGACGAAAATACACTTTTCGCGGAAAAGAAATCGAAGTAAAACTGCTGCAGCACAACGATGATTTCAAAGGAGTTGACATTGCATTCACCTCAGCCGGTGCAGGCACTTCCAAGGAATTTGCTGAAACCATCACCAAATACGGAGCAGTGATGATTGACAATTCCAGCGCTTTCCGTATGGACAACGACATACCCTTGGTAGTTCCCGAAGTCAACGCCGCCGATGCCCTGAACCGCCCCCGCGGTATTATTGCCAATCCGAACTGTACAACCATCCAAATGGTAGTAGCCCTGAAGGCCATCGAAAACCTCACTCACATCAAGCGTGTACACGTGGCTACTTATCAGGCAGCCAGCGGTGCCGGTGCAGCTGCCATGGACGAACTTTATGAACAATACCGTCAGGTATTGGCAGGTGAGCCTGTCAAGGTAGAGAAATTCGCCTACCAGCTGGCTTTCAACCTGATTCCTCAGATTGACGTATTCACGGACAATGGATATACAAAAGAAGAGATGAAGATGTATAACGAGACACGCAAAATCATGCACTCTGACGTAAAGGTCAGCGCTACTTGTGTACGCGTGCCTGCTCTTCGTTCTCACTCAGAAAGCATCTGGATTGAAACGGAACGTCCGGTATCCATTGAAGAAGCCCGCGAAGCCTTTGCTCACGGAGAAGGTCTGGTGCTGATGGACAACCCGGAAAAGAAAGAATATCCGATGCCGTTGTTCCTGGCTGGAAAAGACCCTGTATATGTAGGACGTATCCGCAAGGACTTGTCTAACGAAAACGGACTGACCTTCTGGATTGTAGGCGACCAGATTAAGAAGGGTGCCGCACTCAATGCAGTACAGATTGCAGAATACCTGATTAAAGTAAAGAATATCGGATAACGGTTTCTTTCCTTTTTATATCATATAAAAAACATCGTTGACACACTTTCTGAAATGAGTTGTCAACGATGTTTTTTTTATCTACAGAAACAACCTTATTAAAAAAGAAGGCCCTGACAGCCTCAACTGTCAGAGCCTCTTGATTCTTAATATCAGTTTTTATAATCGTTTAGTTAGCTGTTTCCTCATCAGCTACAGCGTCTTCCCAATTATCAAACATGAATACGCTTGCATCGTAACCATCGTATCCGTAATTCTGGCGAAGCGGAGCACCGATATTGGCTGTAATAGCAGAGTTCGGTACCGGCCAGAACAAGTTACGTTTGTCCACACGGTAGTTCAATTCCTTGCTTGAGATAATTGAACCATGGTTAAAGATGTTATAACGTGTAGTACGTTTGTACCAGTAACTTCCACCATTCAAATCTGTACCACTCTGTTTGTCCCAAGTAGCCAGGTCGTAAGTTTCACCCCATTCATCGGGTTGACCACTCTTAGCCAAGCACCAAGAGATACGAGCCAGTTCCGGCTGACGCCATTCTTCCAGATAGAGTTCACGCGCACGTTCATCACAAATATCACCGATAGTCACTGTGGTAAACATTTTCTTGGCATTAGCACGGCGACGGATGACGTTAACATCTTCAGCTGCTCCGGTCGTATTTCCTTGATAGAACTTCGCTTCGGCACGCAGCAAGTAAGTTTCTGCCAAGCGGAACAGATACAAGTTACCGTTAGATACATTGTTACCTTTCGTAGCACCATTGAACTGGTTGGCGTTCATATTCTCCTCCGCACTCTGATCAAGGATATAAACCTTATACAACGGAGTAGGGAACCAGCTACGAATAGTATCTGAGCAAAGCAAATCACCTTTCTTAACCAACAGCTTACCATCCGCATCATAATAATCATCCGGTGCATAAAGCATCATGTTCTGTCCATAAAAATCGGATTCCGGATTATTGTATTTCAAATCGGTCATTTCTACCCAGTTACCTTTCTGTCGGTTATGACGCAAATCCTGCCAGTCAGTTTCGCCGTCATAATTCCAAATTGTCTGGTTATAATGATAAGAGGTACGGAAACAACCGATACCACGACCCAGAGCACGTACCCAGTCCAAACTTGCATCATACTTCCCGTCGGCACGTGAATAGTTATACGTCGGTGAACCTAAGTTATGAGGATCACGGATAATACCATTACTCCAATGCACAGTCATGGCACGCATCAACGGATAAGAAATGAATCCTTCAGAATAATAGTTCAAAATCGGCATGATGGTTTCTGTATTCGCTGCATCAGTAATATTAACACCACGGTGCAAATCCCAAATGACGTTGCGTTCTACGGGCCAAGTATCCGGGTTACCTGAAGATACGTTTGTACCAAAAGGAGCTTGCATCAATGCCAGTCCATGGTTGTTAATCAAGTCGGTAGCCATAGCCTCAGCCTTCGCATACTCTCCTACCACCAGATAGCACTTAATAAGTAACTGCATACAAGCTTCCTGGTTCACCGTTCCGATATACCCAATTTCCTTCTGAGGAGGTACATGTTCTACAGCAAATCACTACTGTCCACTAAAAATGGACAAGGTTAAAAGTTAAATAAATTCGGTTCACTTGAACCATATCGGTCTTTGACATTTTTGAAATTCGATTTGTC
>NZ_JAOQJI010000061.1:0-16821 GCF_025567125.1 Phocaeicola fibrisolvens
AAGTCGAGCAGGAACTTGTTCATGCGCATGTTGTATCCCTTGATGGTGAGGTATCCGCTCTGGAAAATCATGGGCAGGGGCTGTTCCACATCCGCCTTGTAGTCGATGAACTCCTCCGGGCGGTAGTATTTTCCGGTGAGCTCGTTGAGGTTTTCGTTGAAATGGGTGAGGAGCCGGATGAGGTAAGTGGGTGTACCGGAACGGAACCAGTAATCACCTAAGGTGTTTTTTTTCATGGCGTTGAGCAGACTGAAAGGATTGTACATATCCGTCATCCGCTTGCTGAAATGATACCCGTCGTATTGCAGTTTCAGTTGTAGTTTCATTTCTTCCGGCGTGCAGCCATATTCCGCGGCCATGTCAGTGATGGGCTGGGGAAAATAGTGTTCCAGCTCCTCCTGGGTCACTCCGCAGAGAGTCTCGTAATGTATGTCCATACTGATGTCATCCGGCTGGTTGAACCCGCTGAACACACTCACCTGCGAGAACTTGGTTACTCCCGTCAGCAGGACAAACTGCAGGTGTGCATCGGCTCCCTTAAACACAGAGTAGAAGGCCTTCAGCACGTTGCGGTGTCGGTCCTCCAGGCCGGTATCCACATCGAGTACATCCAGAATCGGTTTGTCGTATTCATCGATCAGTACCACGGCCCGTCGTCCGGTCTGCTCATGCGCCGTGCGGAGCACCTTGATAAACCGTCCTCCCACGTCCAGCCGGTCGGCTTCGGAAGTCAGTCCATAGCGGATTTCCCAATCGGATACGTAATCCTCCAGCCGTTCTTCCAGCACACCTGCCTGGGTGAAGTTGGAGCCGTTGAAGTCCACATGAAACACGGGATATACATTCCAGTCCTTTTCCAACTGGTCTATCTTTAGTCCCTTGAACAGCTCCTTGTGTCCCAGGAAATAGTGCTCCAGTGTGGACACCAGCAGACTTTTTCCGAAGCGTCTCGGGCGGCTTAGAAAATAGATTTTTCCTTCATGGGTCAGTTGATAGACCAAGTCAGTCTTGTCGATATAGACGTATCCGTCTTCGATAATCTGGTCAAAGCTCTGTATTCCGATAGGGTACTTCATGGGGCGAATGAATAATTAAGAATGAATAATGAATACTTTTTTCAAAGATAGTGCAAACCGAGCGAAGCGGCAAGCGGAAAAGGAAGTTTTCCAGCTTGTGGTTCCGAGGTGCAGCCTATATTCTGGAAAGATAGTGCAAACCGAGCGAAGCGGCAAGCGGAAAACAAAGTTTTCCAGCCTGCGCTTCCGAGGTGCAGCCTATATTCTGGAAAGATAGTGCAAACCGAGTGAAGCAGCAAGCGGAAAAGGAAGTTTTCCAGCTTGTGGTTCCGAGATGCCGCCTATATTCTGGAAAGATAGTGCAAACCGAGCGAAGCAGCAAGCGGAAAAGAATTATACGCAACCTTTAAAAATTATTTCTAGACAAGAAATATGAATATTAGTTGTATTTCTTGAAGGAAATATTTAATTTTATGACGTTGAATAAATATAAAATTTTTTACTATGAAAAAATGTCTTATTGTTTGGCTCACTTTAGTAGTGAGTTTGTCGGTGCTTCCTTTCAGTGTAAATGCTTCAAGTAGCCGAAATGTGGAAATTACAACTCCTGACAGATCGTTGGAGGCAAAATTCTTAAAAGCCTACCGGTCGGGAGAGTATGTAGTAGTGGAAATGTTGTTTCAGAATGTTACCGATAAAGATTATTCCATGCGTGTATTTTTAGGAGATAATGTGGTGGTGTATGATGAGCTTGGAAATCAGTATACGGGAAACATATATGGTACATTCACGAAAGAAGGTAATCTTAGACTTTCTCCGCAGGTAGAGCTTCCTGCGGATATACCGGTGCGTTTCAGTCTGTATATTCAGAATGTGGCTAGTGATGTTCAATTTCTTCCTCGAATTAACTTGAATAATATTATTGCAATCAGGCCGGCAAGGTTTGCTTCCTCAAAATTAATTATAAAAAATATTTCTATTTCCGAGATGTAGGAAAAAATTGTAACATGTTCCTCGGAATGAAAAATGAAAACCTTACTCAGTGAATGGTAGCCATTTATCTGAGTAAGGTTTTCATTTTGGATTATAGCAGGTTGTCAATTCATGTTTGCCTGAGCCTGTTCTCTCTGCTTACAGCTTCTGGTCGGAGATGAGCCGGGCGATGCGCGTCTTGCTCTGTGCCCCCTTGGTGAGCAGGTACACGTGCTTGTAGGCATCGCGGTTCAGTTCCGTGGGCGAGCCGTTGATGAGGATGATGTTCCGGTCATTGGCAAACTTCAGGATACCGTTCACGTTGTTCGGGTGGAGCTTGCCGATTTCGTCCATCATGCAGTGCAGCTTGAAGTCCTTGAACTTGCGCGAAGCCCCTTCCTTGAACACGTTCAGCAGCATGATGTTGATCATGGCCTTCACCAGAATGTCCGTTCCTTCCGAGCCCACGTTCGAGAGTTTCTCCACGAAGCCCGTGTCGTTGTTGTTCTCGATGATGCGGAAACGCAACTCGAACGAATCGTACAGGCGGATGCTGTCGTAGCGGTAGGCATGAATCTCCTTGATGAAGTCGCGGAGCAGAGCGATGGCTTCCTGCTTCACCAGCTGCTCGTTTTCCGACGAGAAGAGGTTGGTGCCCGGCGCCAGGTCGTAGGCATGCTCGTTGTAGTATTTCTGGATGGCACGCAGGCTGTTCACCACGCGGTTGCTGCTCTCTTCCACCTTCATCTCGATGCACTGGATGACGCCCACGAAGTTGCACGTCTGGAATCCCTTGTTCACCTTGCCGATGAGGTCCTGGATGTCGTCTTCCGAAGCCGTCAGCATCGAGGTATCCATGCTGATGCGCTTGAAGATGTCGGAGTGCTCGTTGTTGATGCGGCGGACGAACTCGCTGATTTTGTTCTCTTCCACGAAGTCGTGCAGCTCCTCGGCAAAGCGGAGGTACTCCCAGTCCTCGGTAAACTTGGTCTTGAACTTGAAGGTGTTGTCTTCGTCGAAATGGCCGGTGAAGAGGTTCACTTCCTTGCGCAGGCGGTTCTGCAACGTCATGTACTGGCTGTCCGTACGGCCCAGCTCGTCAATCAGTTCCAGACAGGTACGCGGCGTGTGGATTTCCACCGTGACAGGGTGCTCCGGATTGAAAATGTCCTGATGCGGCTTGTACCAGTCGTAGGCCGGAATCTTGCCGTATGCCTCCAGGTTGGCCTGCAACTGTGTCACTTCCTGCTCGGCCTGCTGCAGTTCCTTGTGCAGGGCGTCAATCTGTTCCTGCAAGCCCGAAGTCTCCCGGCGCAGGTTGTCCTTTTCCTGACCAAGCTGACGCTTCTGTTCCTCCTGCTCACGTTTCCATTCCGGAATGTGGTCGATGAGGTCGCGCTTGTCTTTCTCGTACTCGATGAGGAGGGTGGCGTGCTCTTTGATGAACTGCAGTTCGCGGTCGATGTCGCGCAGCTGACTGCCAATCTGTTGCAGACGTTCGGTGTCGGCCCCCTGCGAGTGGAGTTCCTGCTTCATCTGGCGCTCGTATTCCGCCTTTTCCGTGGCGATGCGCTGCTGTTCCTCCTGGTCTTCCAGACGGATGCTGCCCGCTTGTGTTTCCTTCTCCCGGGCGATGTCCTGCTGCACCCGGTTCCATTCCTGCTTCAGCCGGTTCAGTTTCTCGCTCTTCTCGTGGTTCAGGTTGTTCAGCTTGCCGTCAATCTCTTGCAGTTCCGCGGCGATACGCTGCTTTTCTTCCTCCAGTTTCCGGAGCTTGGCGGCACGTTCGGCTTCCGCCTTCTTCTTCCAATCGTCCAGGTTGAGCATGTCTTTCTGGTACTGCTGTTCCAGTTTCTCCAGCTCGTATTCCTGCACCGAAATCACGTCTTTCTGTTCCTTGATGCGGGGTTGGTACTTGGCCTTCAGCTGTTCCTCCAAAGCCTCCTTTTCCTGTTGCAGGCGAAGGGTCTCGGCCTGGATTTCCGCCAGCCGCTTCACGCCCTTGTCGCGTTCCGCCTGATAGTCGTCGATGGAGCGGATGTGGCGTTCGATGTCCTGCAGGGAGATGGAGATGCCGTAGAACGACGTGCCCTCGTCCACAATCTTCGGCGAGAGGTTGGTCTGCCAGAGGATGGACTCGTCGCACAGTTTGCCGATGTTCTCTTCCCATCCTTTCTTGTGCTCTTTGAGCCAGCCTTGCAGGGTGCTCTTGCTGTTTTTCAGGAAGGTCTCCAATTCGTCCATGCGCGGGCGGAGCTGCAAGTGCTCGGCTTGCAGCTGCATCAGGGCCTCGTCTTTCTCCTTCAGTCCCTTCTGCAATTCCTCTTCCCACTTCAGGGTGAGTTCCTTGATGACGAGCTGGGCGTTGTTGATGCGGTTCTTCTTGCTCATGTGCAGGCCCGTGTACGACTGGATGCGGTGTTTCAGTTCCTCCTGCTCGGCTTCGAAGAAGGTTTCCTTGCGGCACAGCTGCATCTGGTAGTCGAGGGCGGTCAGTTCGTTCTGCTTGCCGCTGCGTTCCGGATGCAGTTGCTGGGAAAGCTGTTCGTACTCCTGATAGAGGGCTTCAGTGGCCGCTTCGTGCTGTCGGCGGGCTTCCTCGATGCGGGTGTTGAACGTGTTGTTCAGTCCCTCGAGCTGCTTGATTTTGGCCTCATGGATGCGGTTCCACTGCTCGTCGAGGCTCTGGATGAGCGACTTGTACTTGGTGGAGATTTCCGTATAGTGCGAGGTGAGGATGCGCTGTTCTTCCTGCAATCCCTGCTGCTTGTTTTTCCATTCTTCCTTGCGGGTCGCCCGTTCCTTGATTTCCTCAATCTGCCGGCGGGCATATTCTTTTTCCTTCTGCTGGGCCTTCTGCAGTTCGTTGTTCAGGATGGCCAGTGCCTCCTGCATCTTGTCGCAGCGCTGGCGAGACTGTTCCTGCAGTTCCTGACGGCGGGTGAGGAGGGCGGCACGTTCCTTTTCGGCTTTGCGCTTCCGTTCCTCGGCCTTGGGCAACTGGCTTTCGGTGAGGCGGAAGGTGGCGGCCAGTTCGCGGCAACCCTGTACGAGGGCCGTCTGCTGGCGGGCGACCTGTGCCGAGAGGGAGGTGATTTCCTTGGCCTGTTTCTGCGTCTCGCGCTTCTGGAACTCCTCGATGTCGCGCAGGCGGGTTTCGAAGTTCTTCAGGTGCTCCTTGTAGGTGTTCAGGTCGATGGCCGTCTCGTCTTCGTTGATGGATGAGATGATGGTTTTCTTGATGAATTCCGCGTCGAGCTTCGAGTTGAGGAGCACGTTCTGGATGGTGCGCGGGATGTTCTGGTATTGCTTGCTCTCCATGAGCGAGTAGCGGCTCATCTCGGGGCCTGCCCCGTTACCGTAGAGAATGTTACGGTATTCGTCGTAGGTATAGATGATGCGCGAGTAGTCTACGCCATACTGGTCGAGGGCGGCACGGATACGGTCGTTGCTGCTGTAGGCCGTGCGGTGCTCGTCGACGAAGAACTCCATGCGGTAGGGCGAGTCGATGAAACGGTAGCACACACGGCCCATCGACTTGAAGCTCAGGATGCAGAACGGGCCTTGCTCGGTGGCCACCTCGTAGATGATGTAGGAGTTGGAGTAGGGGAAATAATACTCCGTGTAGCTCTGCTTCTCCACGGGAATACCCAGCTTCTGGGTGTCGGCGTTGTAGAAAAACAGGATGGCGCGCAGGACGGTACTTTTTCCCACTCCCTGCGTACCGATGAAATGCACATTCCCGTCCAGGTAGATGTCGTCGGCGTAGGGAATGTTGGCGCTATTGATAAAGATGATTCTATTCAGGTTTCTCATTGTCTTCCGTTTCAGTGTCGTCGTAAATTTGGATACTTTCAATCAGGCGTTCCAGGTAGTGCCAGGAGCTCATCACCTTGTAGGTGTTGGTCTTCTCGTTCTCCAGCTCCAGGAAAGATTCCTTGGTGAGCTGGCGAATCATGTTGTCGAGCACGTCCTTGCGCACGTCCTTGTCGGAGAAATGCTTGCGCAGGCCGTCGAGCTTGTTTTGCAGCATCACGTTGATATTGGCCTCCACCAGAATCTGTTCGGGCTGGAAACGGAAGCCCGCGCCGAAGGTCTCGTCGTAGGTCTTGAACAGGTCGAGCACGTCAATCCAGTAGTAGGCACGCATGATTTTCTGTTCCAGCGTGGTACGCGGTTCTACCCGCGAGAAGTAAAAGTATTCGTTGCCCCGTTCCAGGGTGTAGCCGATTTGGGCGAAGTAGACCGACAGCGCCTCGAAATGCTCGTCTATCTGGTCGTACATGTCGCGCACGGCTTCGTTGCAGCTGTTCGAACTGATGAACTGTCCCTTCTGGAGGCAGTCGAACAAGGCCGCGGTATTGTCAGGTATTTGTATGTTCAGTTCCATAAGTCAAATGTATAGGGATGAATGAGGGTTACGAGTGCGCCGGGTAAATCTTGGCATACTCGTACTGGTGGTACAGGCCGAACTCCTCGCTGATGCGGAGACGGTTTTCGTAGAGCGACACCATCTGGCAGAACAAAGTGGTGCGTTCCTGCTCGTCCACCTCGCGGGCAAAGGTGTAGTGCATCAGGTAGTGGAAGAGGTCTTCTTCCGGAGCCGAGGCATCGTTCCAGCGGGCCTGCGCCTGTGCCTGAATATAGTCGCCCAAGGTCTCTTCCAGGTCGATGACCTCCTGGTACATGGCCGGCGATTCCATGTCTTCTTCGCTGAAGGCCCCCGCCTCGTGGCTGCGGATAATCTCGCGGTATTGCAGGTTGTGCAGCACCTTCAGGATGACGGGGCGTGCCTCGTCGGTACTCAGATAGGGCAGTGACAGCTTGAACGAAGACGGTACAGTGCCTTCCAGCAGCACGGAATGTTCCTTGTCGAGCACCTCCGAGAGGTTGCTTCGCGACCGCAGCTCGAACTGGTCCTGCAGGTACTTCACCTTCCGGATTTTCTCTACCAGTATCACCTGGCTCTTGATTTGGTTCAGGTAGTTGATGATGTCCTGCTGGGCCCGGATGAGGCTGTGGGCCGAGAGTTGGAGCTCACTGCGCAGTTCCAGCAGGATGCGGTTCAGCTCCTCGTCGGTAGCCTGCTGGAAAAACCGCCGTTCCTCGTGCAGGATGAGGTTTTCGGTGGTGTCAATCAGCTGCTGGATGTGAATCCGTTTCTTGTCGAGGTTCTCCAGCTTGGCAATCTTTATCTGGTAAGTCGGTTCGTGCTTGAAGGCATTGTCGATGCTGCTCTGCAGGTTCATGATGTTGCGGAGAGTGGTACGCGCAATCTTCTGGAACGTAATCTTGATGTTGCGCACATAACTCTCCTTGCGCGAGGCAATCTGCTCCTTCTCGTAGTAGTCCATCAGTTCGTGCAGATAAGCGATGTTCTCGTCGATGATGGCCGTGTTGATGTCCTCGTTCGCCTCGAGGAGCAGTTCGAAGAAGTCGAGAAAGCGGGCATCCAGTTCCACGAAGTTTCCGTTCTGACGGATGACTTCCTTCTCTATGAGCAGTTTCAACCGGTTTTCATCGTCCTTGAGCAGTGCCAGTGCGTCGGAATAACGGAAACTGAGCGTCTTTCGCTTCTCGAACATTTCCGTAAGCAGTCCCCTGGCCGCCGCAATGGTATTGATAATTTCGTGAATCGATCGGAATATATACATAGTCTAGTTGAAAATTCGGGCAAAGTTATAATTTGCCCGCCAATTTTCCTAATGTTCCGGGACGATTTTCCCCCTCTCTCGGGGTGCTTTTCAGGGAGTTTACAGACGGTTCTTGTCTTTTTTTGCCGATGCGAGTATGCTACGCTTGCCAAGGCTTGACCCGGTCTGTGGTCTTTCATGAACCGTATTCCGGCACGCTACGGACACGGGTAAGCGTATCGTATGGGGGCGAGAGGTGGTTTTTATTCCTCGCTCACGGCTGTAAACACCGGGCGGAGTTGCTGGCTTTCGGTCTCGAAGCCATACCAGTAGCAGCGTCCTTCTTCGGGGGCGGGGAGCCTGCACAGGCGGAGATTGTCACGGTAAGTGCCCGTGCAGACCGTCCACACTTCGGGCGGAGTGACGTGCTTCGTGCGTACCCGTTCGGCCGGTTCCTTCTTGAGCGACATGCCGGCCTCAATCCAGGCCCGGCTCATGGCCGTCAGGAAATGCGGATAGTGTGCCTTGCAGAACTGATAGAGCAGGATGCCCCGTCGTTCCAGTCCCATAGGCTGGTCGATGACCCCGATTTGAATCAGGTGATTCAGGAAGCGCGTCAGGAAGTCGGGTTCTTCCACAATCAGGCGGCGGGTGACTTCCTGCCAGGCCGTTGCGTTGTAGAATCCGTCGAGCAGGCGCGAAAGCTGGCGGGCGGTCTGTAACTCGTCGGGAGTGATTTCGCGGGTCTGAAGCACCTCGTAGGGCGGCAGGGGAGAGTAGCAGATGCCCAGTTCCTTGGCCCGGCGCCGCATCTCCGTGCCTGGCAGCAGCTTCAGCGATTCCAGCTGGATTTCTCCCGCACGGTATTCAGCCAGCGTACGTACGTCATCGAAAATCTGCGACAAGTGATAGAGCGGCAGCCCCGCAATCAGGTCGGCGTGCGTTTCCATGTTGTCCAGTGAGCAGAGGTAACGCAGTCCCTCCAAGGCGTCGGACAGTTTCCCGGCCCGTCGGCTGACGGTGAGCACCTCCTCGTGCAGGCTTTGGATGCCCGCCTCCAGGTGAAGCAGTCCCTTGGGCATGGAAGCCAGTTCCCGTTTCAGTTCCTCCGAAAGCAAGGCCGGATGGATTTCCAGGTGGAAACGCATGTCGGGAAACTCCCGGAAGAGGTCGAACAGGGCCTTGGCCCGGTGGCTCAGGTAGTTGAATGTGCGGTCGAGCACCCGGATGTTCCGGATACCCTTTTCGTGAATCAGTCGGACGCGGGCGCGGATGGCCTCGATGGACAGTGTGCGCACCGGTTTCTCTCCTCCACTCACGCAGAACGCGCAGGTATTGAAGCAGCCTCGGGTAGTCTCCAGTTGTACGAACGGTTTGGTCCAGTTGAAGAACGGACTTTGTTCGGGATTGACCAGCTTGTCGAACGTCCTGACGCGCGACAGCCCGTTGTCGTGGTAATGGCCTTCCGCATCCAGAAAGCAAAGCCCCGTGACCGCATCCCAGTCGTCCGGCTGTTGCCAGCGGGCGAGCCACTGCGGAAAAGTCTCTTCCCCCTCGCCCCGGAACACACAGTCGACAAAGCGGTTGGTACGCAGGAAGTCCTCGTTGGGCCCCAGAAACTCCGGACCGCCCAGTGCCACGACGCAGCGCGGCAGCATGGCCTTCACCCGGCTGAGCACGTGTATGAGCACCTCGTGGTTGAAGAGCCAGCAGGTAGCCGCCACGATATCGGGTGCATGGCGCACCACTTCCCCGGCCGTCATTCCCGGGTTTTCATTGATGGTAGCCGACACCACTCCCCACTCCAGGGAAGGGTCGTGCATCACTTGGGCATGCAGGGCCGGAAGCGCCAGTGAGGCATGCGCATACGAACTGTTCAGGTCGAGCCAGAGGATTTTCATGGGCAAAGAAAAATCAAGATAAAAGATGCGTAAAGACAAAGGAAAAGGATTTGCAAACCGATGCGGAAACCGGGCTGCAAATCCTTTATCGTATCAGACCATCTCTTGTGCAGAGTGTCCGGTTATATTTTTAAATCAGGTACTGTGAGCTGATAGATTCGTTCGACATCACGCGGCGGATGGTTTCAGCAAACATATCGGCGATAGACAGCTGTTTCACCTTTGCGCAACGCAGAGAGTAAGGTATACTGTCAGTGAATACCATTTCTTCCAGCTGAGAGTTCTGTACACGTTCAGAAGCCGGACCCGACATGACACAATGAGAAGCGATGGCACGTACCGAGCGGGCACCTGCTTCCTTCATGATGTCGGCAGCCTTGGTGATGGTACCGGCTGTATCCACCATGTCGTCAATCAGGATGACGTTCTTGTCTTTCACGTCACCGATAATCTGCATGGAAGCTACCACGTTGGCTTTTTCACGTGTCTTGTGGCACAATACCAAAGGCACATCCAGGTATTTTGCGTAAGTGCTGGCACGCTTTGAACCACCCACGTCGGGCGTAGCGATAACCAGGTTTTCCAGGTTCAGTGACTGGATATAAGGAGCAAAAATAGTAGATGCATACAAGTGGTCTACCGGAATATCGAAGAAACCCTGAATCTGGTCAGCGTGCAAGTCCATGGTAATCAGACGGTCGATACCTGCCACGCTCAGCAAGTCGGCTACCAGTTTCGCACCGATAGATACACGCGGTTTGTCCTTGCGGTCCTGACGAGCCCATCCGAAGTAAGGAACGACGGCAATGATGCTCTTGGCAGATGCACGCTTGGCAGCGTCAATCATCAGCAGGAGTTCCATCAGGTTGTCGGAGTTGGGGAAAGTGGACTGTACCAGAAATACATGCTGTCCACGGATGGATTCTTCATAAGAAACGGCAAACTCGCCGTCCGCGAAGTGAGTAATGTTCATGTTACCAAGTTCACAGCCCAAGCTGTTACAGATTTTTTCTGCAAGGTATCTCGAGTTTGTTCCGGAGAATACCTTAAAAGGTGATTTTGCGCTCATTGTAAAATAGATAATATTGCCTTATTTTCTGCAAAAGTACGCCATTTCTTTAAGCCGGACAAACGTTTCCGGCAGAAAATTCATCGGCGGCTCAGTCGGCCAGCCGTTTCAATTTCCTGAAATGAGCGATAAGTTCCTGATAATTGTAGTCAGAAGCCGGGTTGAATTTGTTCCAGAGTCCGCCCAGGATGGCAGCCCCTCCGAAGCCGAAGTCTTTTACCTGGAGGATATTGTCCTCGTCCACACCTCCCAGGGCAATCACCCGCTTGTCGATGATTCCTTTGGCAGCCGCCTCACGGATTTCTTCGGACGTGAATCCAGCCTGGTATCCTTCCTTGGAGATACTGTCGAATATCGGACTGAGGAATACGTAGTCGCACATCTTCTTGTCGGCGATGACCTCCTCGAAGGTATGACACGATGCGCTCACGTGTCCCGAATAATTGTCGGGCACAATCGGGTTGCGGTGGCTCAGGTGGATGCCCTTGAGCTTGTACTCCTCCTTCAGGTAGAAGTGGTCGTGTACGACGATACGTTTATGGTATTTTTCGGGAATGAGGGTGAGCAGACGTTCCGCATAAACCGGCGCTGTGTCGGGCTTACGCAGGTGGAGAATGTCCAGTCCCTCGTCAAACAGAGTGGTGATTATCTTGTCCTCCTCTACGAAATAGGTAGGGGTTGTTATCAAAATTAACTTCATGCGATTACACAAATTGTGGCGCAAATTTAGTAACCTCTTTGTAATATTCCTAATGCCCGTGGATATTTATTTTTGTAGGGGCTGGGAATCAATTGGTTATCGGAGAAAGATTCCTAAAAGCAGAATAAGAAACAAGGCAATCAGCCCCACATACAGGGTGATTCTGAAGGTCTGTTTGCGGTCGGCCTGTTCTTTTTCCTGTGTCTGTTTCTTTATCTTCTCCAGTTTTTCCACGGAAAGAGTTGGAGGGATTTCCGTGTGGCGGCATTCGCCCATTCGCCGGCGCGTTTCTTTCATACGCTCCCGGCAGCGTTGACGGAGTTCCCTGTTTTCCTTGTCCCTCCGCATCATGTCGTGGATGCATCCTAGTGTTCCCATGGCGATGATAATATACCTTGAAATGAAGTCTGAGTTCCTGTAAAGATACGATTATTGTCGCAAAGTGCGAGTGGTTATTCTGCTGTTTTTCCCTTTCGTATTGTCATTCGTCTGCCGTTGCTGAGCGGCATTGATATGCCGGAACATGCTATGGGAGGGAAAACGGAAGGTAAATCATATTGCATAAAGCTCAAGCAGGTCGTAAGCCAGTTTGGGAATCCGTTTCCTTGTTTCACGGTCTATTCCTTGAAGATGCTGCAATGACTCTTTCAATTCGATATAGACAGGATGGTGAATCTGGCCTAGGTTGTAATCTCCTTGTCTTAACTCTGTTTCGAGTTCGGTCTGCAATTGCTTCTTGTCGGCTTTCAGGTGGGAAATATACTCCAGTCCTCGGAGCACCAAAGGATTGCTTTTCAGGTTCTGCATTTGTTTGTCGAAGAATTGCAGACCGTATTTCCGGCAATCGTCAAAAATTTCCTCTACCGCTCTTTCCGTACCCAGGACGCGTCCATTATGAAGATAGCAGGACTTTTCGAGAGGGAGAGTCTTGGTTTGATTCTTATAGAATTTCAGGCACTCTGTAGGATTGATGAGGCTGGAAGAGTAATTCTGTTCAAAGATTTTTTGCCGGTTGAGGAAAGAGCCCATATTGCAATCCATCGTATGCCCTTTTAGGGAAAACTGGATGCAGATGATTTCGGCCACTTCCATGCCAAGGACAGAGCGCTCCCGTTGGAAGTAATATCCTTTTTTATACATGAGATACTTAAAGTCGGGCAGGAACCTGGCTGCAGTGCGGATAAGAATTTCTTTTATTTCGCCGGGTTTTAATTCGCTGCTGTTGTCCGATTGCTGGAAAAGACGAGTCAGTTTCATGATGGTGTGCAGGGTGAAAGGGTATACATAAATTCCAAATTTCCAGAATAATAAAAAAGTGGTTGGATGAGATGGTTTGTCAATAATTTCCTATCTTTGTTTAAAAGCAAAAATAAAGAAAATTATGATTAGGTACATAGAAAAGGGAGATATATTTCGGATAAAGGAAGTGAAGAGTTATGCACATGGATGTAATTGCGTAGGAGCCATGGGCAAAGGCATTGCAGTGCAATTTAAGGATCGATTTCCCGACATGTATCTTGAATACAGAACGTTGTGCGAGGAAGGAAAGTTTCGTCCGGGAGATGTGTTTGACTATGATTATGGAGACGGACATATATACAATCTGGGTACTGAGGCCGCGTGGTGGACGCATGCTAAGATAGAGTATATCGAAAAGTCGTTGGCCTGTATGCTGGAATTGGCAGTCCGAAATCACGTAACGGCCATTGCCTTGCCTGCCATCGGTGCGGGATTGGGAGGACTGAAGTGGGATGATGTGAAAAAGGTGATTGACAAGGTGGCAAGCGGTTATCCGGAAGTAGACTTGTATGTGGTAGAAACATATCAGCCCGAATAGTCCCTTTGTAAATCACAGGATATTCGGGTGATAGTCAGGTTCTTAGTAAAATAGGATGAATGCGAAGATGCACAACTTGAAGGAAACCTTGAAAAGATGGCCTGTCAAGATAGACCGGCCTGAGGAATCGCCTTTGGGCATTGTAGACTTTTTGCCAAAGACAGCCGCACGGTCTATCGGATTGGTGTCAACTTCAGTGACGAGCTGTGGAACATTCAGGAGGTGAAGGTAGAAGCGCGATGAGTTTTTCCCCATCTTTCGCATACAGATAGACCTTCTTTCCTTTCTGGAGGGTCAGGCATACGTTGTACCATCCATGGCGCACATTGAACTGAGTGGAGTCATAATGCACTGCTTGTACGATATCGTGTAAGACCAGCGCCTTCAGAAGGACGTAAGGAGTACGTATCTGCAGTATGTCCTTCCCTACGACGTAATAAGTGCGGCTGTGCATCCAGCTGATGAGAATTCCGCTCAGCATATAGGATGAATAAGGATACAGGAAGTCTGCTTCCTCCTTAGGGGATTGGGTGATTAGGTTCAGGAGGCAATAGAATATCAGTCCTCCGAGGACCCACCACAGGATGATGTAGCCTCCATACATCCATCTGTTTTTAAGTCTGAAATTTTCCATCTTGTGCGGAGTGAGAATTATTTATTGTATAATGACAAATATAAAAGAAACAGACGGAAAAGTGTTCCAATGCCTGTTCTTTTATTGTAAAATTAGAGTTTTTTCAGAATGTGGTATGACACGTGACTATCATACAACAATTTTCCTTATTTTTGTTGTTGAGAAGCAGATTGTTACACTACACTCAGATATGACAGAAAAAACACAGAAAGCCTTTTGGGGGGTGATGATGTGCCTGATAGGCATTCTCCCCATAAAAGGCGTAAGCCAGACACGCGACAGCCTGTCTACCATCGAGATGAAGGAAGTGGTGGTGAAAGCCCGGATGCACCGTACTGATGCCTCCTCTTCCACTTTCACTCCGACAGCCCGCCAGAAAACTTCCGCACAAAATGCGATAGACCTTCTGAAGCAGCTCGCCATCCCTCAAATCAACATTAACCTGATGGACAATACGGTCACCACGCCTAGCGGACAGAGTGTAGCCATCTACATCAACTATATTCCTGCTTCGGCAGAAGAAATGGAGGGAATATCCACTTCCGATGTGCGACGGGTGGAATACCTCGACTTTCCGGCCGACCCGCGTTTCCAGGGAAAGGAACATGTGGTCAATTTCATTGTACAGCAATACGAATACGGAGGCTATACCAAGGCCACCTTGAATGAAAACTTTCTGATAGGCAAACTCTCAAGCCGGGCTTCGGTCTACTCCAAGTTCGTGCATAAACGGATGACCTACGATTTGTATGCGGGGGCTTCCAACCACGATATCAGCCATTCGGGCAATTCCGTTTCGGGAATCTACAGTCTGCAGAATGAAGCGGGAGAAGCCTATCGGATGACCCGAAACGAAACACTGGAGAGTGCCCGCCTCAAGTACAACCAGTATCCGGTCACGTTCCGGACCATCTACGACACCGACAAAATGCAGATAGCCAATACCGTCGGTTTCAATTTTGAACAGACTCCACTGTCGGAAACGAAGGGCATACTGTCGTTTGTTCCCCGACAGAACACCGATTATTCTTATTATAAAAACGAGCCGTCCACCAGCCGTTATTTTGTCTGGTCGGGTAACTATTATTTCATCCTTCCCCGCGGTTTTGATCTCAGCGTATCGCCGGGCATGAATTATGGTCACACGAATTATTCGTATCTTTATCAGACTTCATTGCCGGGCAGTTCCCGCATTGCGAACATTTCAAGGGAGGATGTCTGGCAGTTCCGGGGAAGTGCCACGTTGTTCAAGAAGATAGCCGACAAGCAGAGTGCCTTCTTGCGGGCATGGTTTGGCTCGACTTCCAACGATGTGAGCTATTCCGGTACATCGCCCTACGATAACGATTTTTCAGACACCTATGCCGGTGCCGCGTTGGGCTATAATTTCTCGAATGCCCGATGGAACGTCCGGGCCGATGCCGCTCTGCAGTGGGAAAAGAACCAGATTAACGACCAGTCTGTGGCGGAAGTTTATCCGCTGCTGAACTTGTCTGCAGGTTTCTCTCCCTCACAAAAACATTCGTTCCGTACGTTCTTCCATTTCGGGGCAAACTATCCCGGGGCCAGTGAAAAGACGCCGAACGTCCTTCAGCAGAACGAGCTGATGTACTATACGGGAAATCCCACCATCGGCCTTTCCCGACAAGTGACCTTCAACCTGTCCTACAACTGGATACCGACGAGCGCCTTCTCTGCTTCGGCATTTATGCAGTACTTTGGCGAATATGACCTGTATGTGCCGGTTTACCAGACTTATCAGGACGGTAAGGCCCTGCTCCGTACGTTTGAGACGGATGGGGCATACAACCGGACACAGATAGGCCTTTCGTTCAATTACAGACTGCTCAACGGGAAGCTGCAACTGGCGGCCTCTCCCTCGGTCTCCTTCTATCGCATGACGGGACTTTTCGACATTTCGCGGTCCCCGTTCTACTGCAATGCCTCTGCCACTTATTATTTGGGTGATTTTTATTTTCAGGCAGCCTATCAGACCCGAAGCCTTACGGTACAGGGCAACCGGGGCGTAATCTATAAGGACCGTGATTTCTATCAGGTTCTGGCCGGATGGAGCCGTTCCAACTGGAACATCCGTGTCAGCGGAATGAACCTGCTCCGGAAGGACTGGCTGTGTGCCACGAATCTGTTGTCGACTTCTCTCTATTCCGAAACCCAGCTTGTGGAGGGCAACAACTTTCATCAGCGTCTGAATCTGTCGGTCACTTATACATTCGGATACGGCAAGAAGGTGAAACGAGGGAACGAGGTCGGCGAGCAGTCGGGGGCGGCGTCTGCCATTATGAGATAGTGTGATAAAGGGAGAATTTTTTTGCATAGAATCTGCGGTTTCTCCCTATTTAAATTCCCCGGAATTTGTATCTTTACATGCCAATGCCCATTTTCCGATAGCGGTTTAAGTATCATGGTAGAAAAAGAAATCTTCAAAGATGCAAGGCAGTTACCGTATTCAGCCGATAGGTTCTGTCAATGCAACCCTGCGCTATACCTTTGCCGGAGACAAAGCCATGATTCAACTGAAAGGAACCGATATTTTTAATGGATATAACCATTTCAATATGAAAGTGCGCAACGGGGCGCAGCATCTTGATATGGGTGTGGCAAACTATCAGCGCGGTATTACCCTGTCGTTCAGCTATAAGTTCGGCGGATATACCAAGAAAGAATCAAAAAATGTAGACACCTCCCGGTTTGGTTTGTAACGGTCTGTTTGGCGGTGAAAAATTCTACCCATAGAACCGGTCAACGCTATTGGTAGAACCGGTCAACGCTACCGCATGAGATGACCAACGCTTGCGGTAGCGTTTTGAGGGGGGATGAGCGTAGACGATATTCCTTTGGAAATGAATCAAAAGCAAAATACTCATGTTTAGGTATTGCGCCTGCCCGAAATCACCTTTTAATACCTAAGAGTGGGTATTGCCGTAGCTGTGGGCGATTCGTACTTTTGTAAACCCTTAATTCCGCAACACTATTACAAATATAACTTTTTAAGTACCTGAGCAACAAAAAGTTGCTCAGGATTTTGCCATGTCAGATTT
>NZ_JAOQJI010000062.1:0-15969 GCF_025567125.1 Phocaeicola fibrisolvens
CGGGCAAGTCCTGACTGAGCGAAGTTTGGGCTTGCCCGATTTTTTTGCAGGCACAAAAAAGGCCATCTCAAATTATATTTCAATTTGAGACAGCCTCTTTTTTATTTTTCTCAATTCAACACAATCCATGAAAAAAATCAAAAATCTATTTATAATTGCATCCATATATGTAGCCGGATGTACTTCCGCTCCTCCCATATATTATCTGGATGCCACAAATGGAGATGATACGAACTCCGGGCTGTCTGCTGATCATGCATGGAAAACACTGAAGCGAACAGAAAATCTTTCTCTGGAGAAGGGAGCCAAATTGTTGTTAAAACGTGGAGATACCTTCAAAGGAGAACTGAGAATAACCGGAAAGGGAGATTCTCAAGCCCCCATTATCATTGACGCTTATGGGGAAGGAAAACAAAAACCACGTATCATAGGAAATGACTCTTCTATGTACGCTGTATGCATCTCCAATTCGGATTATCTAACTATCCAAAACCTGGAAATAATCAATACAGGGAAAAAAACATTGGCTGGACGTACAGGACTAAAAGTGGAATGCATGAATTATGGTGTATCACATAACCTTAGAATTAATAATATTACTGTACGGGATGTCAATGGCTCCCTTATCAAAGAAGAAGGAGGAGGTAGTGGAATCCTAATTGTCAATGGCGGCGACAGTATTCGTTCCCGCTTTGACAGCCTGACGATTGAAAATTGCCATATCCTACGCTGTGCGCGCAATGCCATGATCTGGAGCGGATATTACGACCGAAAAAACTGGTATCCGAATACCCACACCATCGTAAGAAAAAATCTCATTGAAGAAGTTCCAGGCGATGGCATCGTTCCCATCGGATGCGACAGCACACTGATTGAATATAATCTTATGTGCAACTCTCCCGATACCCTAACCATGACAGAAGCTGCGGCAGGTATATGGCCTTGGAGTTGCGACAATACTATCATACAATACAATGAAGTGAGCCATCATAAAGCACCCTGGGATGCCCAAGGCTTTGACTCTGACTACAATTGTCAAAACACCCTCATACAATATAACTACAGTCATGACAATTATGGAGGCATGGTCTTAATATGCAATAGCGGAGAAGCAGGAGATTATAGTTGTGGCAATATCGGAAGTGTAATTCGATATAATATCAGTATCGGTGATGGAATACGCCCCAAAGAAACAAGACAAGGAATGTTCTCACCCGGTATTCATATTGCTGGTCCAGTAAGACGAACCTTAATTGAACGAAATATCGTACATGCCAATCATAAACCATGCACTACCACAGACCGGACAATGATTACTTCTGATTCATGGAATGGATACGCAGACAGCACCTGCTTCCGGCAGAATATTTTTTACGCCGCAGAGCCAAGCCGTTTCGATTTGACTTCTTCAACCCACAATATCTTCGAGCAAAATGCTTATATTGGCAAATTCAAAAACCAGCCGGAACACTCTCCTAATCTCAAAGCAGAAAATATTTACAAAACAAAAGTCTTAGATATATCTGCTGACGGATACAAAGGCTTGTATCATCTTATGGATTCTATAGCAATAAAAGACCGTAAACTTCATTACATAAATCCAAAGCGTGCTGAAATCTTCTTCAATACGATATTCGTAGAAACTAAATAACAATTATCCCCTCATTTCTCCTAATGCCAGAAAAATGAGGGGATAATTATTTTTCATGAATCAACGTCCAAAACGTTCTTTCAATTTGGCAAGCATATCTTTAGTCATCGCATCCAAGTCATATTCTGGTTTCCATCCCCATTCCTCGCGGGCACAAGTATCATCCAAGGAGTTGGGCCATGATTCGGCAATAGCCTGACGCAAAGGATCTACCTGATATTCCATCTCAAAATCTGGAAGATACTTCCGTATCTGATGATAAATGGTGTCTGGTTCAAAGCTCATGGAAGCAATATTAAATGAGTTCCGATGTACCAGCTTCGTCGGATCTGCTTCCATAATTTCGATGGCAGCCCGCAACGCATCCGGCATATACATCATGTCCATATAAGTGCCTGCCGCAATCGGACAAACAAACTTTTCACCTTTTGCTGCTGAATAATAAATATCGACCGCATAGTCAGTAGTACCACCTCCCGGAGGGGTCACATAAGAAATCAATCCCGGAAAACGCACCGAACGGGTATCAACCCCAAAACGTGTAAAATAATAGTCACTCAGCAATTCTCCAGAAACTTTCGTCACACCATACATTGTCTTCGGACGCTGTATGGTATCCTGAGGGGTCTTGTCTTTCGGAGTTCCGGGACCAAACGAACCGATGGAACTCGGCGTAAAGACTGCGCAATTCTTCTCACGAGCCACTTCCAGTGTATTGAACAAACCACCCAATCCAATTTTCCAAGCCAACTGAGGCTTGTTTTCTGCCACAGCCGAAAGCAAGGCTGCCAAATTATAAATAGTATCTACATGATACTGATTTACAGCATCTGCAATTTGTTGGGGATTTGTAATATCTACAATAGCCGAAGGTCCTGACTCTTTCAATTCTCCTTTAGGCTCTGCACCAGGAATATATCCAGCAACTACATTACCTGTATAATTCTTTCTCAAAAGCATCGTGAGTTCCGAACCTATCTGTCCGGTAGCCCCTATTATTAAAATGTTTTTCATTTATGAGTTAGATTTTAAAATTACGAAGCAAATATACAAAAGTTCTTATAAACAAAATAAAAAATAGCATCCTCTTTTATTCTAACTAAAAAAATTGCATATTTGCAAAAGCAAAACCTTAATATCAATACAGGTATGTATAATAACTTCAGAGATTTCCTTAAAAAGGAACTTGCCGACATAGAAGCTGCCGGCTTATATAAGAAAGAACGCATTATCACCACTCCACAGCGCGCAGACATCAAAGTAAACGCAGGAGAGGAAGTACTTAACTTTTGTGCCAACAACTACTTGGGGCTTTCAGACAACAAACGCCTGATTGAAGCAGCCAAGAAAGCAATGGATACACACGGTTACGGAATGTCGTCCGTACGTTTCATCTGCGGCACACAAGACCTTCACAAGCAACTGGAAGCAACCATCTCCGACTATTTCCACACAGAAGATACCATTCTGTATGCAGCTTGCTTTGACGCGAACGGAGGGCTTTTTGAACCTCTTTTCACAGAAGAAGATGCCATTATCTCAGATGCATTGAATCATGCCTCTATCATTGACGGTGTACGTTTGTGCAAAGCGAAACGTTACCGTTATGCGAATGCCGACATGGCTGATTTGGAACGCTGCCTGCAAGAAGCACAAGCACAACGTCATCGCATCATTGCAACCGATGGAGTATTCTCCATGGATGGCAACGTAGCTCCCATGGACAAAATCTGTGAACTGGCTGAAAAATACGATGCTCTCGTCATGGTAGATGAATCACACTCCGCAGGAGTAGTCGGACCTACAGGACATGGCGTAGCAGAACAGTTTAATGTATATGATAAGATTGATATCTTTACAGGAACACTGGGAAAAGCATTTGGAGGTGCCATGGGAGGCTTTACCACCGGAAAGAAAGAGATTATCGACATGCTGCGTCAGCGTTCTCGCCCTTACCTGTTCTCTAACTCTGTAGCTCCAGCCATTGTAGGAGCAAGCCTGGAGATGTTCCGCATACTCAAAGAAAGCAATGCACTGCATGACAAACTAATGGCTAACGTAGCCTATTTCCGCGACAAAATGATTGCCGCAGGTTTCGACATCAAACCAACGCAAAGTGCCATCTGTGCAGTCATGCTATATGATGCTAAGCTATCACAAGATTTTGCAGCCCGCATGCAGGAAGAAGGAATCTATGTCACAGGATTCTATTATCCAGTGGTTCCCAAAGGACAGGCACGTATCCGCGTGCAACTCTCAGCCGGTCACGAACAATGCCATCTGGACAAAGCAATCCAAGCCTTTATTAAGGTAGGTAAAGAGTTAAACGTCATCAAATAACCTTCTACTAAAAAAATCACACTCTCGAAAGGCTGTCTTTTTTACATCCAGAGAAAGACAGCCTTTCTTCTTTACTCTCAAAACACGTGTATGAATTCGTAAATTTCGGACAACCGTTCTACTTTACAATCTGCGTTTCCGGCCAGTTCACCAAATACAATTTTTCCGTCGCACGAGTAAAGGCTGTATAAAGCCAGCGAAAATAATCTGGTGAAAGCATTTCCTCTGTCACATATCCTTGGTCTAGAAACACCCGCTTCCATTGCCCACCCTGAGCCTTATGGCAAGTAACAGCATAAGCATATTTTACCTGAAGCGCATTGTAATAAGGATCTTCTTTCATTTTTTTCATTCGCTCACGCTTGCTTGGCAAATCTGCATAATCTTCCAATATGGCATAAAACAAGCGATCATTCTCTTCCTTTGATAAGGATGGAGCATCCGAATGAAGCGTATCCAGCAATATTTTTACTTCCAGTTCCAAACCTCCATAATCAGGAAATGAGAGCAGTACATCCGCAAAACGAAATCCATACATTTCACGCACACGACGCACTCTACGTACTACCGCCACATCTCCATTGGCGATAAAATCCAGCTCCTTACAATCTGTTCCCCAAAAATAATTATTCCTAGCCACCATCAGCATATCTCCCCCATTCAATTCATCTTCCCGATATAAGATAGAATTTCGAATACCTTTATTATATAAAGAAGTACGTTTATTGGAACGACATATTACAATGGTCTCATCAAGTCCCACAGTGTCATAACAATCATTAAGAGTCTCTATCAGTTCATTTCCCGGCAATACGCAAATATCCGAAAAGCCTTTACAGTTTATCTTGGGGTATTCAAAATATGCTTCATCCATAATTGACGTACGCAAAGCTGTCGCATTCAGTAGAATACCAGAATGCCCTATTTGCCTTACTACTTGTGTAAGCATACATTCCTTCACTTCCAATCCATATCCCTGCAACACAGACACAGAAAGTGCCGGACTCTCTTCTTCTCCTACCGGAGGAAGCTGTGCGGTATCCCCAACCAACATCAACCGACATCCCATACCATTATATACATACTGCACCAAATCGTCCAACAAACGTCCCGTCCCGAAATGTCCCCCTGAAAGTCCTTCATTGGCAATCATGGACGCTTCGTCTACGATGAACAAAGTATTACGATGCAAATTCTGGTTAGCCGTAAAATTATCAGTCTCATTAGAAAATGATTTCTGACGATAAATCTTCTTATGTATCGTATACGCAGGGTGCCCGGCATAACCTGAAAAAACTTTCGCGGCCCTTCCCGTAGGCGCCAGTAACACCGTTTTCCACTTTAACTGCTCAAGCGTACGGACCAAAGCAGCCGTTAATGTAGTTTTTCCTGTTCCCGCATATCCCTTCATCAAAAAAACCGTCTCCTCGGAAGGTAACAATAAAAAATCCACAAAACTTTTCAACGTATTTTCCTGCTCATCTGTTGGTTTGTAAGAAAAATTTCGCTTAATTTGCTGCGATAAATCATTATTTAACATAAAGCCAGTATAAAAAGTTTACGTAAGATTGACGTGGTTCAAGTAAATTATTTATTTTTGCGCTACGAATATAAACTAAAAAAACAATATTATCATGAAAACAGTTATTAATCTTGTGTTGGCCGCCTGTGTGATTTGCTTGGTATATATATGCTATGGCAGTATTATGGGCCCTATTAATTTCGACAATGAGAAAAAAGTCAGAGAAAAAGCTATCATTGCCCGTCTGATCGATATCCGTAAAGCTCAACAGGAATATCGTACAGTTCACAACGGAGCCTATACTGCAAGTTTCGACAGCCTGATTGCTTTTGTAAAAACGGCCAAACTTCCGTTCATTATGAAAGTAGGTTCTTTGACTGATGACCAGCTGAACAACGGAATGACTGAAAAGAAAGCCATGGACTTGATCAATAAAGCAAAGAAAACCGGAAACTGGAGTGAAGTAGAAAAAGAAGGTTTACAGAACTTCCGTCGTGATACGATGTGGGTAGCCGTAATGGATACAATCTTCGAAAAAGGATTCAATCCAGACTCTTTGGCATACGTACCTTATGGAAATGGTGCAAAATTTGAAATGGCCATTCGTCAGGATACCACCAAGTCAGGTGCTCCTCTGAACTTGTTCCAGGCTCAGGTTGCATACGATGTATATTTGAAAGGATTGAACGAACAAGAATTGATTAACTTGAAGGATATGCAGACTAAATTAGGCAAGTACTGCGGTCTGAAAGTTGGTGATATCGAACAGCCTAACAATAATGCAGGAAACTGGGAATAATCCTATGGTCCAACCCATTGATTTTAATAAATCAGAACAGTATATATTATCCATCCGTCTGAGTACGGATGGATTTTCTTTTTCTATCTACCACCCTCAACGCAACGAGGAAGTATATTTCAGTTCTTCTCCTGTCAATACCCAACGTTCAATGGCTGCTAATGTAAAAGCCTATCTGACAGAAACTGAAGAGCTAAAACATAAGTTCAAACAAGTCAATATTCTTATTCATACAACCCGTTATACATCCATCCCCTTGGAATTGTATGAAGACGAACAGACAGAATTATTGTTTTATCAGAATCTTCCTTCTCAAAACAATGAAGTGATTCTCTGCAACATTTTGGGAAAAAGCAACGTTGTCATTCTCTTCGGACTGGATAAACTGACTCATCTATTCCTGACCGAACATTTTCCGGATGCCCGTCTATTTGCATCAGTCAGTCCGCTGACGGAATATTTTTCACGCAAATGCAGGTTGGACGATACCCGCAAACTATTTGCTGTATGCCATCCGGAAAGTATCGAAGTGATAGGATTTGAAAAAGAAAAACTATTCATTCTAAACTCCTTTTCTGTTTCCGGCATCAACGATTCATGCTATTACCTGCTTAATATATGGCAACAAGCCGGATTCAATCAGGAGGAAGACAAACTATACCTTATCGGAACTCATAGAATTCCACAAGGGGATTATCTGTCACAACTCTTAAAAAAATATATACGGAAATTTTACATCACTAACCCACAGATGGAATTCAACAATACGGAAATAAGCCGTATCAAACAGATTCCATTTGATATGTTATCTTTAATTTCATGCGAGTAATAAGCGGTATATACAAACGAAGACGCTTCGATGTGCCTCATACATTCAAAGCACGCCCTACCACGGATTTTGCTAAAGAAAACCTGTTTAACGTACTCAACAACTACATCGACTTTGAAGATGGAGTGACAGCACTTGATTTGTTTTCAGGTACAGGCAGTATCAGTATAGAACTGGTGTCCAGAGGCTGTGACCAAGTCATTTCAGTAGAAAAAGACCCGCAACATCATGCGTTCATCAGCAAGGTCATGAGAGAAGTCAAGACAGACAAATGTATTCCTCTCCGAGCTGATGTATTCAAATACATAGAGAAATGCGGTCTACAATTCGACTTTATCTTTGCAGACCCACCCTATGCCCTCAAAGAACTGGCAACTATACCTGACCTTATTTTTCAATATAACCTGTTGAAACCAGAAGGTATTTTCGTATTGGAGCATGGGAAAAATCTTAATTTTGAAAGTCATCCTTGTTTTTTTGAGCACCGCCATTATGGAAGCGTCAACTTTTCTTTCTTCAAAGTAAAGGAGCAAACAGACGAACAACCGACTCTGTAACCTTATTTTTCCATGAACGCTTTTCCCACACCCGGGCCGAAAGTAACATACAGTCTTTTTGATCCGCTAAAAAGATTTCCCGTAAAGCCAATGCTGTTTCCTTATCATAGAAAAAAGCATTGGCTTCAAAATTATGCTCAAAACTACGAAAATCCATATTGGTAGATCCAACCGTAGAAAATTCATCGTCACATACCATTAACTTAGAATGTAAGAACCCCTTCTTGTACAAATAAATCTTGACACCCGCCTTCATCATCTCCGACAAATAGGAAAGAGAGCCTTTATGAATCAGCCAAGAGTCTCCTTTCTTAGGTAACATAACCCTCACGTCTACACCAGACAAAGCCACCGTCTGCAGGGCAACCATAATCTCCTCATTAGGAAGGAAATAGGGAGTCTGCACATAAAAATACCGCTTAGCTCCACAAATAGCCATCATCAGCCCTTGCATAATATCCCTCCATTCACCAACCGGATCGGAGGTAACAACTTGAGCCAAC
Organism: Phocaeicola fibrisolvens; assembly: GCF_025567125.1. Taxonomy (NCBI): domain Bacteria; kingdom Pseudomonadati; phylum Bacteroidota; class Bacteroidia; order Bacteroidales; family Bacteroidaceae; genus Phocaeicola; species Phocaeicola fibrisolvens. The sequence continues at coordinate 8,202 of NZ_JAOQJI010000062.1, forward strand.
ACATTTCCTCTCACCACGATCTTAGGGAAATAATCAGCAGACGTCAATAAAGTACAATCAATGGCATACCAGTCGGTCAGAAAGGCAGTCTGTAATCCATAGACAGCTTTCCCCTCCAGTCTGACATGAGTATCTCTCCAAATTCCTTTTCCCAATCCCTTCACATAACGCTCGGCCAAGTTCATTCCACCAATAAACCCCACGCATCCGTCTATCACCACAATTTTACGATGATTACGATAATTAACTTTACTAGTAAACTGTGGAAAACGTACTTTTAAAAATGACATTGCCTCTATTCCCTCACAAAGCATCTGTTCATAAAAGTCATGAGAGACTTTCCAACAACCCACATCATCATACAACACCCGTATCTTCACTCCTTCACGGGCACGATCAATCAGTGCATCACGCACCAATCTACCCACCGCATCATCTTCAAAGATATAAAATTCCAGATGGATATGATGCTGGGCTCTATAAATTTCCTTCAACAAATCAGACAGCATAGATACCGCATCCGTATAGACCGTCACCTTATTACCAGCAAAAGGAAGTGCATTGTTTACATGGCTGAAGAAGTCCATCAAACGCAATTTTCCGTACTCCCCTAACATCGATACAGAAGGCTGCGCCTGATATTCTGCCATAGGACGCTTGCTTAGACGTGCATATCCCTTCCTGCTTATCAAACGCTCCTTGCGCGTACTACGCCCAAAAAATAAATAAAGAATCAAGCCAGCAACCGGCAGAAAGAACAAAACAAGAATCCAAGCCATCGTTTTTACCGGATTCCGGTTATCGAGAATCACGACAAAAATAGTTGTCAGTATCACCGCAAAATACAGAAAATAGATTACGGCCATAAAAATACTATTCCAAACTGCTATGTCCATCTCATATTTTGGTTTTCAACAAAAATACGAGTTATTTGTAAAAAGGCAAAAAAAATGCCGCAAAAGTCCAATACGACTCTTGCGGCATTTTCTCTCTTTCATCAGAACCGACGGGGTCCGTGTCCACCTCCAGGTCCAAAGCCCGGACCTCCACCCGGGCCACCCATACGCGGCCCAGCACCTTTTCCACCAAACAAATTCAAACGATAGATAAAATGAACCATGCAGTAACTATAGATTGCATTGTATTCCGTATCACTTCGCATCGCCGCACTGATGACACGACTGATATTACTCTGATTACGCAAAATATCATAGAACTGAATGCTGACTGTCGCCGCATTGCCTTTCAAGAAATCCTGTGAAATCTGCGCATTCCAAATCAACTCATCCCGGTTCATACTTGCATCTGCATATCCACGACGTGAATTCTGAGAGATATCTGTAGCAATCGACATATTCCAAGGCAAACGGACATTCGTACTGGCACCGTAGGAGAACTGATAAGTATCCATGTTATTCTCCTCCTGGAAACTGTTGCGGGAATGTGTGTAAGCCAACGAACCATTCAGTGAGAACTCCCACCAGTCATTCCGGTAAGTACCTCTCAAACGTTCACTCAAAGAAAGTTGGCGTGTTTTGTTTTTATCGGATGCGCTTTGCGACTGTGTATCGCTCATATAACTTACAATATTATTATAACGCGCCATAGTGAATGTATTGATGGTATATTTTTTATTTCTCAAAGCTGTGTTCGACCCTAAAATACCAAACAAGTTCCAGTTTCCATTAATGTTTTCCGGCTGAGTAATTGTTCCACCGGTTGTCGGGTCGTATGTACTTCGGTTACTGATACTGTTCATCACGTTCTCAAAACGGAAGTGCGTCATGATACCGCGTTGTTTCTTCGCATCAAACGTATTATAAAAAGCCATGAACGTATTCGTAAATGCCGGTTTCAACCCCGGATTACCCCGACGGATATTCAACGGGTCGGTCGTATCTTCAATCGGAAGCAAGTCGGTCATACTCGGCTGAGAGCTTCTTCCCCGATAGTTGATTCGCAACTGGCTGGTCTTAGAAAAATTATAACGGAAATCAAAAGTCGGAGTGAAATTAAACACGTTACGAATCGCTACCGTATCCAATTGGTCTTTCTTGTAAGACAACTTAGATTTCTGTGGCTGGAAAGAAAATCCGGCATTCAAACGCATTTTCTCACGAATCCATCTTAAAGAGATATCTGCCTGATGATTATAGTAGGTGTATTCGGCACTCTTACTATTCTGCGTATCCAGCACTCCCGTATGGTCACCACCGAATCCCTGGCTAATAACCCAATCTTCAGGCATCGTATAAGTGGAGTTGTCACTCTTCGAACGCTTGTATTGGAAATTATAGCTGAACTGCAGGAAACCACCCTTGAAAATCGGCTCACTGTACGTAAACCGGGCACTATAATTGTAATTCAAGGTCGGTGTAGTGATGTAACGGTTCAAGATTTCCAGACGTTCGGCATCCGTTTTCTGGAAGTATTCCGTTTCTGATTCAGAGAACTGCTCACTTGAACTGTTCGTATAGTTATAAGTTCCACGGAAAGTAATGTTACGGCCAGCCTTTCCCAAACGACGGTTAATCATAGCCGAACCACCGACATTGAAATCACTGCTCTTTTGCAAACTGTTACGTGCGATTGTATTAATAATCGCCTCTTCCGGAATCAATGTAGACAAGTTCTCACCCGCATTTAAAATCTCATCGGTAGTATATCCGGGGTCCTGATTAAACGTAAATGAATTGCTACTGCTTCCATTGTTATTCTTTCCATAGGTCAGACGCGGACGAAAAATAACTGTAGTCATTGTATCCGGTTTCCACTCAATACGGAAATCAGCGGTCAATGAAGTGGTTTTGTTCCGGTTTGCGGTCATCGCATTCTTGAACGAACTGCTTTCGGTAGACACAAAGGTTTCCGAAGCTTGTTTACTGATGATATCCGCATCCTTGTAATTGTAGTTCACACTACCGCCGGTTTCCAGTTTTTCACTCTGTGTACTAAAGTTGAAACCACCCATTTTAATGCTGGTCAATCCATTTTGTCCACCCCAGCGGAAACCACCTCCACCTCCCGGGTAGCCATTGTCATTTACATTATTCATTGAACCAATGACTGTAAACTGGTTATTCCCAACAAACCGATTCAACATCAGTTTACCACTATAACGATCTTCCGTTCCTGCTGCAAGGTCCACATTTCCAAACCAGCCCTTATTCATTCCCGGCTTTACGCTTAAGTCAAGTACCGTTTCTTCTTCCCCATCATCAATTCCGGTCACACGCGCCAAATCCGACTGCTTGTCGTATGCCCGCACTTTATCAATGATATTCACCGGCAGATTCTTCATGGCAATATTCGGATCATCGGCAAAGAACTCTTTTCCATCAATCATAATTTTCTTGATTTCCTTACCATTAATCGTTATTTTACCGTTCTCATCCACCTCCGCACCTGGCAATTTCTTCACCAATTCCTCTAAAGCCGAACCTTCAGGTACACGATAGGCAGAACTATTATATACCAGCGTATCTTCGGCAGCCGTTACCTCGGGAGCCTGAGCTACCACCACAGCCTCTGCCAACATAATCGCATCTGCCGCCAATGAAACCTTCCCCACATTCAGTCTAGGATTATTTCTTGACAAAGCTACCTGCTTAAAATAAGGCGAATACCCAATGTATGAAACCTTCAATAAATATTTGCCCGGACGTACTGATAAAGAGAAATGTCCATTCATATCTGTCACATTTCCCACTACCATCGAACTGTCCTTCACTGAAAGGAGTTGCACAGTTGCCTGAATCACAGGCGACTTGTCTCCATCATCTATCACCGTACCCGAAACGGTACCCCGGCTGCTTCCACTTTGTGCAAAAGCGGAAATGGCTACCCCAACCATCAGCAGCATTCCCAATAAAAATCTTTTCATTGCCTTTCCTTTTTTCTTCCATTTGATTAATTGTACCTTTGACAATCATCTTGGAAAAAGGTTTAACCCTCTACCTTCTTTTTTTATTTATTTTGCCGGAAATTTTTCTCTATCCGGGCTTTCTGCATCAAAAATTCCTTACAGAACACATTAATCACCATGTAAACGATGCCTACTGAATTATCTGCTTCCTGCAGATTTCCATCATACGCCGACTTTACCAACATTACGACATAATAAATGCCCCACAAATAAAGAGAAATCACCAATGCCTTTCGCCGAATGGAAAAAGCCTCTTCATTTTCTTCCTTCATCCTGGCCAGAAAAATCATGAACAATGAAATCCAAATCACCATTTTCATACCCAGTTTTACATACAACAGATTTCCATCATTCACCTGTCCGAACATGTACATCAACAAAGGTACGAACACAGCTAGCAACAACAATACATACCCTAACAAACGGCACGAAGCCGGTAAAATTCCTTTCATAACTTGATTTATTTTTTATTCGCACAAAAATACTTAATTGTAAGCCAACATCCGACTTCTTCTAACTTTTTTTCTAAATTTGCGACTAAAACAAATACACTTATGAGTAAACAAGAAGTTATTATTTGCCAAAATTTCACCACGGAACTTCAACAGAAGATATCCGCACATTCATACGACAAAATTTTTGTTCTGACCGACGAACATACCTGCCGCTTCTGCCTACCTTTGCTAGAAGGCATTCCCTGTTTGAAAGAGGCAGAACCAATCGTCATCGGCCCAGAAGACATTCACAAAAACCTGGAAACATTGGCCTATGTATGGAACCAGCTCAGCAGCCGAGGAGCCACACGCCATACCTTACTAATTAATCTGGGGGGAGGTATGGTGACTGACTTGGGAGGATTTGCCGCTGCCACCTTCAAACGAGGTATTTCATACATAAATATCCCCACCACATTGCTTTCCATGGTAGATGCAGCCGTTGGCGGAAAAACAGGAATCAATTTCAACGATTTGAAAAATGAAATCGGCGCTTTTTATCCGGCAGATCAGGTCTTAATCGACAGTGAGTTCCTCAAAACTCTTGACATACAAAATCTGCTTTCCGGCTACGGAGAAATGCTGAAGCATGGTCTCATCAGCAACCAAGCGCACTGGAGTGAACTGCTCACTTTCGACTTTAATCAGATAGATTACTCCAAGCTACAAACCCTCATCGGACAATCCGTAAAGGTAAAAGAAGATATTGTAGAAAAAGACCCCTACGAACAGAACATACGGAAAGCGCTGAACTTCGGTCATACCATCGGACATGCCTTCGAGAGCTTTGCTCTAAAGAGTGAACATCCGGTGCTTCACGGCTATGCCGTAGCTTGGGGGATGGTCTGCGAACTCTATCTTTCCCATCTACGTTGTGGTTTCCCCAAAGAAGCATTACGAACTACCATCCAGTTTATCAAAGAAAACTACGGCAGCCTTTACTTTACGTGCGATGACTATGATGCGCTATACAGCTTGATGAAGCATGACAAGAAAAATATAGCATCCGGTGTAATCAATTTCACCCTGCTGGGAGGAGTCGGCGATATCCGTATCAACCAGACCGCTTCACAGGAAGAAATCTACGAACTACTTGATTTCTATCGCGAAACAATGGGATAAGACCTTTTCCTTTGAGAAAAGTCTTTTCCTGAAATTCAGATGGAATGTCAAAATTAAAATAAATAATTGCGGAAAAAGTTTGCTTATTCCGAATAAAGCGCTACCTTTGCATCCGCAATTCGGGGTGTAGCTCAGCCCGGTTAGAGTACGCGTCTGGGGGGCGTGTGGTCGCTGGTTCGAATCCAGTCACCCCGACTGGTAAAAATGAAGGAGTTAAGTAATAAACTTAGCTCCTTTTTCTTTTATATATGACACATTTATGACACAAATCAAGATGTTTCCCATCACTATATCACTTCGATTAAGAAACAAAAATAAAATAACTGGGGATTATTTATTTTTCTTTATTTAGGTTTACCATAGTTTTATTCAACATATAACATACTTTCGTAGCATATTGAATAAAACAATTTAATATGATTTACGGATACATTAGAGTAAGCAGTGACAAACAGACTGTAGAAAACCAACGTTTCGAAATTAATAATTTCTGCGAACGTGAAAATTTAAAAATTGATGGTTGGATAGAAGAAACCATCAGCGGTACAAAATCCTATAGCAAAAGAGAGTTAGGTAAACTACTCAAGCAAATCCAAAAGGACAATCTTATAATTTGTGCAGAACTTTCACGCTTAGGAAGAAATCTTTTTATGATAATGGAAATTCTTAACCTTTGCATGAGTAAAGAATGTAGGGTCTGGACAATCAAAGACAATTATCGTTTAGGCGAGGATATTCAAAGCAAAGTATTAGCATTTGCCTTTGGCTTATCGGCAGAAATTGAACGTAATCTAATTAGCCAACGCACCAAAGAAGCATTATCACGAAAAAAAGCAGAGGGTGTAATTTTAGGCCGTCCAAAAGGAAAGAAAAGCTCTCCTGAAAAATACAAATTATATAAAAAAGGAACTTGATTCAGGAACTTTTAAATGCAAATATATCTAAGCGGAAAATTGCTGCAATATGTAAAGTTGATAGAAATACATTAGCACGCTATATCAAAACCTTTTTGATAGAAACATAACGAGCGTTTTAGTGCAGCAACAGGCTGTGGAGTGTAACTTCGCTGAGAATGATAGCTGGATTATATTATCTGCGATTGAACAAAGTATTAAGCGTAAAATAGAAGCAGTTGGCACTCCACTTAAAGATTGGGATATTCGAATTAACTACGGAATAAAAACAGGCTTTAATGAAACGTTTGTTATCACTACCGACAAGCGTAATGAAATATTGGCAAATTGTCAAACAGAAGACGAACGTACTAGAACAGCTGAATTAATACGACCGATTTTAAGAGGACGTGATATTAAACGTTATGCTTATAATTGGGCTGGTTTATATCTTATTGCGACTTTTCCTTCCCGCCACTATGACATAGAAACGTATCCAGCGGTTAAATAGTATCTTTTGACATTTGGTATTGAAAAGCTTGAACAGACTGGAAAGACCTATATCGTTAATGGTGAAAAAATTAAGGCTCGTAAAAAGACGTAAGCATTCGGTAAACCACGTATTTTCGTCTCCAACTTCCATCATTAACTTTACGTCCAAAAAGCCAAGTTATGATGACACGAGAAGAAGTGGTAGAGATAATGAACTACTGCAAAGAGCACAAAATGACTTATAAGTCAAGACTGGAGGAACTCAATATCCCTGTATGGCGGTTTTATGACAGCAAATCCCGTTATGCCGCCGAGCAATCATCTGGTAAAACGGCTCAAGGTGAGTTTATCGAGCTTCCGCACAGCGGATCTTTTGTTCCGGTTCCTTCATTTGCCGGAACGAGCGGACGTAAACAGAAAAGTATACCGGCCACGCCAAGCGGATTGAAAGAGATAGAAATACGTACCCCGGCCGGTAGTGCCATACGTATCTGCGGTGAACTGAACGACAAGGAACTGTATTCAATCATCCAGGCCTGCAGCCATGTTCAGCCTTAATGACAGTATGCGCTATCTGTTGTATAACCGCCCTACTGATATGCGCAAAAGCTTTCATACTCTCAGCGGTATCATCACCGACGCCATGGGTCAGGACCCCTGCAGCGGCAATGTGTATATCTTCATAAACCGTGCCCGTGACCGCATAAAGCTCCTGCATTGGGAGCCGGGCGGCATGGTGCTGTATTCCAAACTTCTGGAAGCCGGTACCTTAGGCAAGCCTGATTCTGTCAACGACAATGAGGTCTGTGCAAATATAGAATGGCGGGAACTTGTCATGATAG
>NZ_JAOQJI010000063.1:0-15942 GCF_025567125.1 Phocaeicola fibrisolvens
GAAGGAGGCGATAACCGTTTGTTTCCATAGCTGCTGATGATTCGTTGTTTGCAAAGATACGATTTTATACGGTTTACTCCTCAGATTTTTACGTTGAGCCTTGAGGGGTGAGCGGTGGGGGTTGAGGGGGATTCTTTAGACGCGAATAACACGGAGGACGCAGATTCTATTTTCAGTCTGTGATAATCTGCGTCCTCCGTGCCTAAAATCCCTCAACCATAATGGGCTTTTTTATAAACCAATCAACCCCTCCCACGCGCGAACGCAGGAGGGGATTTTTGCCCGCTACCGGGGCGTTTGTTCCAAGGCTGCACGAAGCGCGTTCACAAGCTGTTCGGAGGCCGCCCGAAACAACAACTGATAATCAATAAGTTATACTCATACCGTAAAACTTCCGATTCGCATTAGATTGGGCTTATGATTTAATGGAAATCATTCCATCCGCTCAGTTTCCCCAACATGCGATTGCCTAATTTTTTGACTTGCTTATTCGGGCTTCCCGTGAAAACAGTCCGCTCTTTCCGCACATCATCTGCAAGTCTGACAATATACTCTTTCCCGGGCTTAGTCAAGAAGCAAATAACATTGTCATCACTCTTCCTATACTTCATCTTCGCACCGTTATCCACCTGAATGACCTCAATCTTGGCCTCATCGCCCCAGGGGTTCTGCAAGAAACACCTGTTTCCTTTCAGACTTTTGATGCCTATCTGCCCTACACGTGCCTGTTCGTTTCTTTCAGCCGACACAATAAATGCCCCACGTGCCAACAGCGTAAAAGCAAGCCTGGTGGAATTCCAAGCAGAAGGAACTGCCGGAAAGACCCTGATCTTGCCCTCGTTGCTTTGCAGCATCATTTCATTCATCGTGGTGGCATAATTGCTCATGGCCTCCATGCCGCATTGGAAGAAATCGTGCGAACGGATTACATATTTCCCTCCCAGAAGGTCGTGCTTTGATGCCAGGTCATATATATTGTCGGGATAGCCCGTTACATTGTGCATCAGGCCTTGAGGATACATTTGATGAATCTTCACACCATTCATCACATATTCCAACGCCTCATCGCCCAGACCCATGCGTGCCGCAACTTCCGGAATAGGATAGTGAGCATTGGCATCTTTCTTCCATCTGGCCAGATTAATCACCGCCTTGCCGATTCGCGTGTCTTTGTCGTCAATGCCTATCAAGCCCGCGGGGAAAGCCACTAAGCCGCCATTCGCCCATATCCAGGGTGTATAGCGTGCTTCCGAATAATATTCTTCCGCAGGAGACAGCACCTCCCCTGCCCCTTCCAATTGTTCGTACCCCCGTTTCCAAAGATGGTTCAACACATAGTTCCATCGCTTTACCAAGTCTTTATCGGCCTTCAATATCGTGGCCGCCTTTATGCAATTACCAAAAAGCTGCTCTATGCAATTGCGGTCGCTCATGGAGTTCTTCACATATTCAATCGCTTCAGACTCGTAAAGGGAAGAGAGAAAGTAATACTCCTTCTTCCGCTCATCCCACTGGAGTTTGTCCAAATAAAAGTTGGCTGCCTTCTTCATAAAGGGATAAGCCTTCTCCCTCAAGAAATCCTCGTCATCGGTAAACTCGTAATAGTCCCAGAACAAGGATGCTATTTGCGAGGCCGGAGTAAAGTTGTTCTTCATGCTTTCCCAATCCGTGCTCAGTTGCTCGCCGGTAAAGCAATGCGCCTCGGTTATCAGCAAGGCATCATTGGACGCACCTTTTTCTTTAGCCAAGGCCTGGGCAGCAGGAATCATCTTGAAATATGTATCCAGATACGGAACCATCAACTGGCAGTCGTTCTGCGCACACAATCCCCAATATTGCTGCTGGGTATTCCAATGATGCGGGGTAATCCAGTTCATCACGTCCCTGTTCCAACGCCACAATCCGCCATTGAAGGTCACAGGAAACTCACCCTGAGAACCCGCAGCCATGAGGTAGCGGCGCAGATAATAGATATTCTCAAGATAGTCATCGCCCAGCTTCATGAAGCTATTCGACCAGAAAGCACTATACCACTCGTCTTTCTCTTTCTTGAGCTGCTCCAGCCCTGTGCTCTCGGCCTCGTCCAACAGTTTCACGGCTTGCTCCACCACCGGATTAGCACTCTCACGGTCAGTAGCCACACTCAGCAAAACCGTAAAGCACTCCTTATCGGTTTTCTGCTCTACCGTATGGGTATTCAGCAATGCCGGCGCCATGTCTCCCTGCACGATTCTACAAGCCACGGCAAAATGCAGGCCATTGCCTTTTTCCTCAATCACCATGTCGTTGCCTCTTTTGCCAGCTTCGGTCTCGCCTATGCCAACCGCAGGATCTTTAGGGAATCCTCCCGAATACCACCTGGCAAAAGCACGGCTACCAAGCCTTTCAAGCGTGATGGTAGCAACCGAGTTTCCCTCTGTTCCTGCAGCATCGGGCAGGTTTTCGCACTCAATGACCCATACGTTTTTGCCATGGGCCAGCCACGTCTTGATGCAAGTTCTGGAGAAAGGAGTATCGGCACGATAGCCCGCTTCCCCATTCTTCAGCGACAGCCTGCCCTCAAAATCTTTCAAGTGAATCCAGCTGAACACAGGCAGGCCAAAATCAATCTTCAGACGGGCCGCATGTTTCAGAACCGAAGCATTTTCCTCTTCGGGCATCAACGAAGTCCATAAGTCGTTCTTATTGACTTGCAGCTCTATGCCATTCTCATGGTTCCATATCATGCCTCCCATGTCCCCATTCCCCATAGGAAAACCTTCCGCCTCCAGCTGGGTGGGCGACAGATACACGATATCATGCTTCGACAGGTAATTATCTTCCACGACAAACGGGGAAGAAGCCATATTCAGGTGGCTATAGCTCCTGTTTTCTTGGGCTGCTAAAGAGAAACATAAAAAAATACCCAAGAAAAGAAATACATTCTTCATCTGTTTGTGCCTCTCTTATTTATGATACTTATACTCCACATAATCATACAGTCCATAATTCTCCTGCTGCGGAATCTGATCCCCCAAGAATACAAGGTTCTCGACGCTACAGTAAATATGGAATGATATCTCATTGCCGAACTGAAGCTGCACTTCATGCCGCTTCTCCTGGTCAATGAACCATGTAGCATAATATTTGCCATCGACCAGCTTAAGATCTATCTCGAACAGATGCCATCCCGGCTTAATTTTGACAGGCACCGACGTGAACGGAAAATCCTGGCTCGTCATATATGCCAGCATATCATCGTCTTCCGCCCCGACCTCTTTCCTTGCCTTGGAGGTGCCGTATCCTACCTCAAAATCAAGCTCATGATGGTCGTCACAATATATCCAGGAGCCCACACTTGCCTGGTCACCTTTCCCCATCCGGGGTATATACGTCTTCCATGTATATCTGCCAGAAGTGTATATCTTATCAACCGTGCGGACTTTCTTCCTGTCCCTTGATTCTGCTCTTGTAAATATCTTCAATATGCCATCCTTAATTTCACATTGGTTGGCCGGGTTGTCATCTTGGTGCCCGTATCGCCACCCTTCCAAATCATCAAAATTCCATCTATGGTTATTTGCCTCCTGCGCTTGTCCCAACTGAACAGACAACAAAAGCAGGAACAGCCCTATTGCTCTTTTCATATCCAACTTGATTAATTGATAAAAATAATGGTGCGTCATAATGGGTAATCTGACGCACCTTAATAGATGTGTAGCAAAATCTGCATTTTGGCACACCCCTACTTAATAGCGACTCTACCGTTATTTCTCCATCCAGTCACGCGTCACTTTCCACGTATCGGGCGACACGCTGCTGAAATGCCAGAAACCGACTTTAGGCAGCTGCAACTCGTCAGCCAGCTGAAGCAGGCACTCGGTGCTGCGGGCATCGGCCGCATAGAACAGATGGCGGCATCCGTCCTCGTGGTCGTAAAGGTACATGTTCACCTTCTCATAGCACAGCCAGGTAGGAGCAGGAAGTTCCCCAACAGCTTTATCGGGCTTCGGGGCATAAATCTGCGTACCGGCAATGTCGCCTGTGAGTTTATAATCGTTGCCATAGGCGGGAAGTGCCATTACCAGTTTGTCAGCGCTGATACGCTCTTTCCAATAAAGCATGCATTCGCGCGTCCAGAGGTAATTGGATGTGGGTCCCACGCCCTGGCAGTCATCACGGTGAGCCAGCTCTTTCACGCCTATGCAGGGAGCACAATACATATCGTAGCACATGACGCGCACAAGGTCGCAGGTGTTCTCCAATACAGCCGGGTCATAAAATATCTGCGTGTTTTCATCGGCATAAAGAGCCGGGTAAAAGCCCACGCAATGGCTCATCTTCTTGCCTGCGGCATGCAATGCGGCAGATGCCTTTTGCAGGAAATCCGAGTAAGTGGCACGGACTGAAGGCGAAAGATGCTCGAAGTCGAGGTCTATTCCGTCATACCCATTGGCTTGGCAGTCATTTACGTAACTTTCCACCAAAGAGGCAATCTTTTCGGGAGTATTGATTGACTCTTCATTACCGCCTACGGCACGATACACTTCAATGCCAGCCGCATGACATTTATCGATATACTCACGCGGGGGATTGCCAAAAACACTAACGGAGGCAATCATGTCTTTCACTGGTTCAAGATCTGCAAACGAACTTTCCTCTCCGTATACGACCCAAGGGTGTAGCTGTTTGCTTGGGGTTGGCACAGTCTCGGTTTGCTTCACACTGCAAGCGGCCAAGCCAAATGCGGCCAATACCACACACACGAATTTCTTCATACAAATCATCTTCTTCATTATTTTTTTTTGTAGAGGTAGATTCCGCCACACCCCATCCTACGACAGGAAACAGGCGGATAAAAAGTGCAGCAGAATCTACATAAGTGTTAAATTAATAATATCAATAAGGAGTATAGTTAAACCAGTTGTACTTGCCGGTATAAGTGTTGGTGCAGTTGCTATCGCCCTGCCAAGCAGCACCATCGACAAAGTTACGGAATTCCAGCCCGAATGTAAAGTCTTCGGAAGTATATGTCGTTTGCTTGCGTGTTATCTCACGACCGTCCACATACCATATAGGCAGGTATCCGTCTTCGTTAAGCTGCAAGTCCAACTCGAACGTATGTACGCCCGGGTCAATGGCCAAGAAGAAAGGATCCATCTGCTCGGTATAGCAACGTATGAGCATCTGGCCCGGAATGGCACCGGCAGCATCGCGCCAAGCCTGCGCACCCGGACAAACGTAGATCGAGAAGGTGCGCTCCTCCGCATTGGTGGCATAGATGTTGACTCCGTTCAGCCACTTTTCGCCGGCTGGCACTTCAGGTACATCCAGCTCAAAAGCGTACTTGGCAGCACCGGCAACTATATCGGTAGTCACCACCTGTCCGTTAGAAACGTTCAGGGCACCATCGCTGATTACAGCATCGCCTAACGTCCAACCGGCCGGAGCCTCATCGAATTCGAAAGCAACCGTGTTGTCTTCCCCGCTCCCAGATTCACCATATTTCTTATACTCAATATAGTTGTACTTGGTTTCATAGTCACGCGAGCACTCTGTACTACCTTGCCAGCCACCTCCATTTGACATGGTGCTGAATTGCAAGTTGAACTTGTTTTCAGCCGAGGTGTACCAAGTCTGGAATGTCGTCACATCCACGCCATCCACTATCCAGGTACAATAATATTGGTCGTCGGCATTCAGGCGCAAATCAAGCGTAAAGGTATGCTTGCCCGGATCAATAGGATAATTGAACACTCCCAAAGCTTCGGTATAGCAACGTACCAACATCTGACCCGGCAGTGCACCTACCGCATCACGGTCTGCCTGGCTTCCGGCCCATACGAACATGGAGAAGGAACGCTCCACACCGGGAACATTGTTTACAGAAATATTAGGCCCTGCCACGTACTTCTCGCCAACACTTACTTGAGGAACATCAATTTCGAAAGTCACCTTTCCGGCTCCCATATCCTCGTTAATCAAAGTATGGCAATTAGGCATAGGAAGCGTCAGCCATCCATCGGTAACAGTTGCGGTGCCAGGAGATACCCACTCTGCAGGAACCATATTGTCGTCAAAGTCCCATCTTACAGTCTCTCCGTCAGGCTCGGGTTCGTCGGTATCGCCACCAATAGGATCTTTCGAATACTCATAAGGAATGTACTCGAACCAGTCAAAGATAGCATAATTCTCTTGCGTGGCAGCATGGTCGCCCATACCCATCAGGTTCTCCACACTAAAGATTGGACGGAAAGCAATTTCTTCTCCGAAATCCATAACCTGCGAAGTGATAGGTTCATCATTAACCAGCCACTCGGCCACATATTTACCTTCGTCATTCAACTTCATGTCTATGGCAATGGTATGCCATGCATCTGCTTTGATGACGGTGGTCACTCCCACAAACGGGTTGGCCTGACTGGAGATAAGGCAAAGCAGTTCATCATCAGCAGCACCATACGTAGCACGATTTTCGGCAGTTCCGGAAGAAATCTCAAAGTCAAGCTCGTGCCGGTCGTCATTATAAATGAATCCTGCCACACTGGTACGATCGTTCATGCCCAATTTGGGAATATACACACGCCACTCGTAACGCCCGGAGTAATACATTTTATTGGTGTTCACCTTGAAGCGATCACCATTGGTACCCATATGTTCTTCTCCCGGACGGGTATATATACGAATACCCTTACCGTCTTCACAGCCTTCATGATCCACCAACGTAATAGGATTGGGAGCATCGTTCAAGCCGGTGAAGAACAGGCCGTCAAAGCTGTCAAGATTATACTTATCCCCTTCCATTTGAGCCTTTTGTTTGACGGTAATATCCAGCAATTCTGCTTGCACGGCAGACACCGTCACTATGGCACTACGTGCAGGCCCCGTATTCTTGTCTGCATGGAAAGTAAGGGTGGCATTGCCAGTACCCTCCATCGGAGTCACAGTAAGCCATTGCTCCGTGCCTTGGGTAATCGTCACTTTCCATGACGCATCGGTTTCCACTTGGATAGTCTGATCCTGATCTGTTGACGGGGCTGCCTCAAAAGAAATGACATTACCCGACAGGTTCATATCGACCACATCCATTTTCTCTCTCATGAAGTCACTACATGCCGTGAGCACAGATATGCAAACAGCAGCAATAGCTATACAGAAATATTTCAGCTTCATATTATTTGCTCCTTAGAATTAGTTTTTTAAGTTAGGATTGTTCGCCGCATCGCGTGCCGGATAGGGGAAGTACATCTTGCTGTCATCCCACACACCTGTAACGGGTATGGCCTCTTTGACAAACACACCGGGAGCGACCTCTATCTCAGGATTCTCCTTGCGATATTCAAAGTGATCTTTCAAGCGGTTCATGCGGAACATGTCGCGCGCACGAGTAGCAATATTTGCCCAATAATAACCGCCAATCTCCCAGCCGTGCTCGTTATAAGCAGCTTCGGCCAATTCCTCATCACTCATCGAAGCACTATAAATATTGCTCTCTGCACCATCGGCACGATTACGCACCTCATTAAGCAGACGTATAGCTTCAGTCTTATCGGCTCCACCCAATTTAGCACGTCCTACAGCCTCAGCATACCAGCAATATACCTCCGAAAGACGGATTACCTGATGCTGTTTCTGACCCTCAAAGCTCAGAGCTGCAGGATTGGTATAGTCAAATTCTGCACCATTCAATCCTTCCACTTTCTTCATAAAGCACGGAGCCAGAGATACGCGAGGAGATGCCGGGTCGGGATCTTCCCACCAGTCGCGCAGCGTACCTTCTTTCGCTTCGCTTTGCAAAATAATTTTCGGGAAGTAACTTGCTTCCTTGCGGGGACCGTCCGGGAAATCTTTCCAGAATTTTATCTCACCATGCGTGTCTTCCCAACCGCCGCCATAAGCCATATCTTGCATAAAGTCGCACACCACGGCGTTGGTCAACGCACCCGAAGAAAGATTATAGTGTATTCCTAAAAGCACTTCGGGATTGTTTTCGTTCCATTTCATCGAATAAACATCCTTGTACTCATCCAGCAAGCGGTAGTTCCACGTACCGTCTTCCACACCGTCAATCACTTCTTTTGCTTTCTGGGCAGCAAGTTTGTAATATTCTACACCCAGATTCAAAGGCCATCCCGCCATAGTCATATAGACATAGCTCAAAGTAGCTTTAGCAGCCGCGTTATTCACCGCTATGTTCACACCATTACGCGCATAAGGTTCATTGGTATAATTATCCGGCAGCATGGTTTCTGCTTTTTTCAAATCATCCACAATAAGGGCATAGATGTCTTCCACCTCAGCCAAGGGCATATTATACTCCACCTCATCTTTCACTACCATTGGCACACGTCCCCAAGTAGTGACCAGATAGTAGTATGAATAAGCGCGCCAATAATAAGCTTGCCCTAACGTAGCATCCACATACTCTTTTTCTACGGGAGTACGTCCAGCATTCTCAATGATGAAGTTGGCTGCCTTCACCACTTCCCAACGCCGTGTCCACAACTCATCCACCCAAGTATTGTTATCAGACACATCATAAGTATCCACTTCACGGATAGGCTGTTTGTTGCTGGCAGGGTGGGTACTCATGTCATCGCCTCGTACCGCATCAAAGCCTATGGCATTGTTGGCATACATGGCATTAGCCAAAACGCCGTACAGGGCATTAAGGCTCTTATCCAAGTCGCCTTTAGTCTGAAAGAAATTTGTTACCGCCATTTGTCCTTTGGGGTCTTCGGTCAGAAAATCCTGGCAACCAGTCATTGTAAATGGCAAGAGCACCATGCCGGCTGCCGTCAATAATTGATATATCTTTTTCATATTGAGAGTTTTTTTATGTTACTTAGAAATTAAGTTTCACACCGAATGTAAAGGTACGGGGAACCGGATAAGCACCCATATCCACACCATTGAGTCCGTAAGGGCCTGCATTGATTACTTCCGGATCCATACCGGTATAATGGGTCAGAGTAAAGACATTCTGGGCACTTACCGAGAGCTGCAAGTCTGCTATGCGCGCCCACTTACGCGGGATGGTATAAGCCACAGTGATGTTTTTCAGCTTAATGTAAGAAGCATCTTCCAGATAGAAATCTGAATCGGGATAATCCTTGTTATTGCTGTTACTATGGGTTGAGTAAAGGGCATCGGCCTTGTTCTCCACCATGTCCCAGCTCTTGTAGTAAGCATCGGCCAAGGTGATGAATTTATATTTACCCACCATGGAAGACATGGCAAAGCGGCTCATATTAAGACGGTCGGCTCCCAAAGCTGCGTTGAAGAAACAGTTGAATGTCCAATTCTTCCAAGTCACAGTATTGTTCCAGCCAAATGTCCAGCTCGGTTCAGCCTGACCCTTCACCACCAAATCGTCACTTGTAGGAGTGGAGGTATAACTACCATCTGCCTGATGCTTGTAAAGGTTCAGACCATCTTTGCTGAAGTTCTGCCATTCATACACATAGAACGAACCGATGGGATAGCCAACCTTCTTAATCTCGATAGGGCCGGCGCCAAATCCTGTAAGATTCTCTCCCACAATAAAGTCGTCACCACCTAAGTCTATCACCTCGTTGTGCAGCCAAGAAGCATTGAACGAAGTATCCCAACGCAAGTCCTTAGTAGCTACCGGGGTGGCTGCTATATTGAATTCCACACCATGGTTACGAATCTCGCCGTGGTTCACCCAGAAGCTGCCACCGCCGTTATAAGCCGGAATGGGTTTCCGCAGCAACAAGTCCTTGGTATCCTTGCGGAACCATTCGGCGGTAAAGCTCAAGCGTCCGTCCAGTACCGAAGCATCCACACCTACATTATACTGATAAGTGCTCTCCCAAGTGACATCGGGAGTGGCGGGCAAGCCGCTCCAATAGCCGTTCCATATTTGTCCGCTTCCCCACGAGTCGTAATTCTTTTCGGCGAGCATTCCCAAAGTAGAGTAAGAGGAAATACCGGAATTACCCGACACGCCGAAGCTGGCACGCAGTTTCAATTGATCAAATATATTTTGATTCTGCATGAAGTTTTCCTCTGCTATATTCCAAGCCAACGCGGCAGACGGGAAATAGCCCCACTTATTGCCCTCGCTGAATTTCGAAGAACCATCGGCACGCAGAGTAACGGTAGCCATGTAACGGCTCTTATAGCTATACATCACACGACCTAAAGCCGACACCATGGATGAAGCGGAATATCCGTTGTTTGCCGTAATATTTGCGGCATTGTTCACATTCCAATATCCTACAAACTCGTTGTTCAACTCTGAACCTGCTATTGAAATGTTCTTACCCTCGTAGCCGCTCAATTCAAATACTGCCGTAGCAGTAAGATGGTGGTCTTTATTAAACGTCTTGTCGTAAGTAACGTTCTCAATGTTTTGCCACGTCACCCCATGAACACCGCTATTCGTCATTCCGCTCAACTCACCGGGAGCTGTCAATGAAGAAGTGAAGGTATAGCTGGGCGAATGGCTATAATTAAGGTAGCCTTGTGCAGAAAACGTCAAACCGTCAATAATCTTGTAGGTAAGGTTTACATTTCCATCAAAATTATAGTTGTAGCTATCCTCATAGTTTTCCACACGCCGACCGTAAGGGTTAGCGTCAACGGCATTGTACGGGTCTTTATTATATATTCCCGTTTCCGGATCGCGCATCTCCATGGTAGGCGAGTAGTTCAGGAAAGTCATCATGTCGATATCGCCATTATGACGATGCGAATAGCTCATGCTGAGTTTCGTTGACATAGTAAGACGGTCTGTAAGCTCGTTGTCCAGGTTGACACGCATCTGTGCCCGCTGGTTCTTGGTAGTAATGGTGATGGCTGTCTGATCGAGGAAGTTGGCAGATATGTAATACCGGTTCTTCTTATTACCGCCCGAAACACTGACTCTGTAATCCTGGCTCACCCCGGTCTGCAACATTATATCCTGCCAATCAATACCTTTCTGTCCTGTGCGGTATGCCTCCATATCTTCAGCCGATATAGTAGCACCTCCTCTATAATAGTTCAGGGCCTGTGCATATTCGTAAGGCGAAAGCAAGTCATACTTCTTGATGATATTCGAGATACCTACATTAGCCTCAACCGAAATGCTGGGTTTGCCTTCTGCTCCTTTTTTAGTCGTGATAAGGATAACGCCATTGGCACCGCGCGAACCGTAAATGGCCGTGGCAGATGCGTCCTTCAGCACCTCGATGGAAGCGATGTCGTCGGGGTTCATGTCAAGCCCGCCGCCCACTACACCATCTGTCACATACAACGGCTCACACCCGGTATTAATAGAGGTAGTACCACGCACGCGAATTTTCACACCGCCACCGGGCATACCATCGGTATTGGTGACCTGCACACCTGTGACACGGCCTTGAAGAATATCGCTCACACGCTTCACCGGCTGTTCCTTGTACTGTTTAGTCGAGATAGACGAAACGGACCCCGTAAGGTCTGATTTCTTCACCGCACCATAACCGATTACCACCACCTCGTCCAGCTGGGTCAGGTCTTCTTTAAGAAGAATCTGCAAATTGGTCTCCTTCCCCAACTGCACCTCTTGCGTCTCATAACCAATATAAGAGATGTGTAACATGGCCCCCTCGGTAGCATGAATGACAAATCTCCCATCCACATCGGTAATTGTACCGGTTTCTGTTCCTTCTTGAGTGATATTCACCCCAATCAAAGGTTCGCTGCTCGCAGCATCGACTACTACACCGCTATAGTTTTGCGTAACTTGTGCCCATGTGGAAGATACGGATACAAGCATACACAAAAACAAGCATCTTGCAACTTTTCTTATACTACTCATATTAAAATAGGATTAAGTAATAAATAACTGTTAATATAGGTTTATTTCTCTGACCACTAAAATTAAATAAACAGCCTTTTATCCTGCTCAACAAATAGTTATAAAGTATCAAATTTAGATTTGGATAAGTCAACAAATAATCTTAAGACATCAATAAATGTTCATTTTGGCTATTTTTATCCAAACAATCTCTATATTTGAGACCGGATTAATCATTTATATCATGAGACACATCATAACTGCCATACTTTTTGCGTTTACTCTGTGTCTGCCCTTACATGCCATCCAGGAGACACTTTCTTTCATCCCCTTCTCGCTTAACGAGGGACTGACACATACCAGAGTGCAATGCATCTTCTGCGATCATGCAGGAATCGTATGGATTGGGACGAAGAACGGACTCAACAGCTGGGACCAATCTGAACTGAAAAACTATCTTCACAATCCCTCCGACCCGAAATCGCTGCCCGACAACTACATTAAATTCATCACCGAAGGGGCCGACCAAAAACTATACCTATCCACCAACCATGGGGTCGGAACGTTTGACCCGGCGCTTAAACAGTTCAGCCCACTTCTGTATGAAGGAAAGCCATTCGAAGCATGGAGTTGTCTGCATACCGACAGTGTCCTGCTGTTAGGTGGCCGCAACACGATTTACAGCTATCATTACCAGAGCCGGTCACTCGCCCCGTTGATAAATGAAGTAAAAGGAGATCTAAACAAATGCATCACGCACATTGCCCTTTGGGATGACCAAACCTACATCGCCTCCTGCAAACACGACGGCATCTGGATATACGACCTGAAGCGGCAAACCATGTCGCGCTGCCCGTTTGTGCAGAAGCACAATGTCAACAGCATTTTTGTCGATAGCCAAAAGCGCCTGTACGTATCGGTCTATGGCAATGGAGTTTTCAGATACCGGCACGACGGGACTCCCGACGGGCACTTCTCCGTGCAAAACGGCAAGCTTACACACAACGTGGTTTCTGACTTTGTAGAAAAGGACAGCATCATCTGGATGGGCACAGACGGAGGGGGAATCAATCTGCTGGACTTGCATACCGATGAGGTAAAATGTATAAAGCACATTCCGAGCGACCCTCTTTCCCTGCCGAACAACTCCATCTTTTGCCTTTACAAGGATAGGAAAGGAAACATCTGGGGAGGGAGCGTACATGCCGGATTGTTCGCCATCATCAAGAATCACATCAAGACGTACAAAGACACACCGCCAAACGTTCCATACGGCCTGAGCGAGCCGACAATCACCGCATTGCACGAGGAGGCAGACACCTTACTGTGGATTGGCACGGACGGAGGTGGACTCAATGCCTACGACCAGCACACCACACTGTTCCGGCATTTTCCCTCCACAAGCGGCAAGAAAGTGGTGTCCATCGTCTCATTCTCCCCCGACAAGCTGCTCATATCATGCTTCAACGATGGGTTTTATCTTTTCGACAAGCGCACGGCCCAGATTACTCCCTACCCACTTATAGACAGCCATACAGCCCGGGAAGAGTTTGCCAAAGGCGACTTGGTAAACCTGTATGCCACCCCCGACGAAATCTACATCTTCGGCTACCACATTTATATATACAACCGGCATACGCATGAAACCTACCGGCTTTCCACCCCGCCCAACGTGGAAAACTACCAGCTCATGAACGCGCAACCTGTGCATGAGGACGACCGCTACATCTACATCATGAGCTATAAAGAACTGCTGCAAATTGAGAAGGCCTCGAAAAGCATCACCCTGCTCTTCAGCGTTTCAGGCAACGAGTCGCTCACCTCGGCCTGCATTGACAGCCAAGGCAACTTCTGGATAGGCAGCGATTACGCTTTGTACTACTATGACACGGCAAGCAAGCTGTCTAAAAAGGTGCAAAACATACTGTTCCAGAACATCCAGAGCCTGACATCAGACTCCAAGGAGCGCATCTGGATAGGAGCCAACAACATGCTGCTGGTCTATTTCATCCACGAGAAGCGGACCATGATATTGGACGAGACGGACGGCGTGAAGCCCAACGAGTACATTTTCACCCCCATGCCGAGGTCGCTCAGCCAGAATATCTACATGGGCGGGACACAAGGGCTGACGGTCATCAACCAGAACATCGAAATAGTGGATGACTATGCCCCCGCCGTAAACCTGCTCAGCATCAACCTGGACGGCAAGGACATCACCCGCGACGTATTGCCGCACCGGAAGCTGGTAGTGCCGTACCAACACTCGTCCATCAACTTCAAAGTGATTGTTGACGAAAGTGTGCCCTTCTGCAAGCACCTCTTCAACTACATCCTTGAGGGAGACGAACCGAGGAAAATCCAAAGCGCCTCGCGAAGCGTAGAACTGGGCCACTTGAATCCCGGCAACTATACCCTGCTGGCCAATTGCAACACCAACAACAATTGGAGCAAGCCCATGGAGCTGCTCCACATCCACGTCCAGGCCCCCATCTGGCAAAGACCCTGGTTCATTGGCCTTTGTCTGCTCATATTCATTATGCTCTTCACCGGCGGAATATGGCTGCTGCAAAAGCGCATGGCGCACAAGTACAAACTGCTGATCGCCAAGAACGAGCGCGAGCAGGAAGAAAGGCTGCGCTTCATCGCCCGCCTGAACGAAGTGATTGACAACAACATCGACAACCCCAACCTCGACAACCACTTTTTGCAGAACGAAATGGCCATGGGGCGCACATCGCTCTACAACAAGCTGAAGCAGGCCACCGGCATGGGAACGAGCGAATACATCAACCACCGCAAGATAGAAAAAGCGAAAAAGCTGCTGACGAACACCAACCTCAGCATCTCCGAAATATCCGACTGCCTGGGCTTCACCTATCAACGCTATTTCAGCACCATCTTTAAGAAAACGACAGGGCTGTCCCCCTCGCAATTCCGCCATCAAAGCAGCTTGAAGTAAAACCTGTATTATTATATCAATATGAAAAATATTTTATTCTATTTCTTTTGGCACTAAATAAAAGAAATGTTCAGCGAAACCAATCCAGCCATATTACCCAGATTAATTTTTAAATCCGCGTCATCCCCGTCATCCGCGTCTAAAAAATCCCCCTCAACCCTAAACACTAAACGCTAAACCCTAAACCCAACTATTAATTTTTAATTTTTCATTCTTAATTATTCCTCGCTTCTTCATTAGCTTCGCAATGTAAATCCCAAAAACAAAATAGTATGGCAACAATCAAAGTAAAATTCCGCCCGTCGGCGGTCAACGGGAAAGCAGGAGCGGTCTGCTACCAGCTTTGCCACAGACAGGAAAACAAACAGATTACCACCTCCATGCGGATCTTCCCCCACTGGTGGAACCCTCAAAAACGCGAACTGATCACCACACCCGACAACGCCGCCACCGTCTCGGCCTACCGCAGACAGATCGAACAGGACGTACACAAACTGCGCGAAATCGTCCGACAGCTGGACGCCGCCTCCCAACCCTACACCCTGACCGATGTCGTCCGCCTCTTCCAGTCCGACCTGGCTTCCAACGGCATACTGGAGTATCTGCAAAAAGAAATCCTCCGGCTTCAGGACAACAACCAGTATGGCACCTCCCGCAACTACCGGCGCACCCTGAGCAGCTTCTCCACCTTTCTGAAAGGCACCGATGTTCCCCTCCCCGCCGTAGATGCCACCCTCATCGGCCGGTACGAGAAGTGGCTGGCCCAACGCAACGTCCGGCGCAACAGCAGCTCGTTCTACATGCGCATCCTGCGCGCCGCCTACAACAAGGCCGTACGCGAAAAACTGGCCGAACAGTCCTACCCGTTCGCCCAGGTCTACACCGGCATCGCCCCTACCCCCAAACGGGCAGTCAGCGAAGAGACCATCCTCCAGCTGCAAAGGCTCAACCTGTCCGGCCACCCGTCCCTGCTCCTTGCAAGAGACCTCTTCATATTCAGTTACTGTACGCGCGGCATGGCATTCGTCGACATGGCTTATCTGAAAAAATCGGATATTGCCGACGGCTCCATCACCTACTACCGCCACAAGACCGGTCAGCGTTCAGCTTCGGCTCATGCCTGTCATTGCTGATTACCGCAGATTTGAGATTGTCCGGAGTCAGTATGGGAGGTACACCGCCCAGATGTTCCAGGCACATCCTTATGGCATAC
>NZ_JAOQJI010000064.1:0-15751 GCF_025567125.1 Phocaeicola fibrisolvens
CTTTATTATCTGCTACCAAAATATAACAATTTACTGATATTCAATATAGTAAAAAGTCAAGTTGGGATAATATTTTGGTTTGGATAACTATTGTTATCCGAAATTTCGGATAAGATCAGGGTATCGCCCTGCATCTCGGTGCGTGCGTAGGGTTTCAGGCCATAGTCTTTCCAGAACGGTATCGGACGGTCGACCAGCCGATTCCAGCCTGCTTTCTCCAACGAGATTTCGGTAGCTTTCTCCCATTTCTTATCGTCATAGTCGGGCGACTGGAAAGGAATGTCTTTGGCTGCATCGAACCCGATGTTCGATTCTGGCAGACGATAATTGGGCTGTTCGCCTTGCGGCACATAATAGGCCGGATGCATCCTCACCCGCCATTTTGCATCGGGTTCCACCTGCTTTCCGTCGCAGGAAAGAGAGAAGCTGATGCCTGCTGTAGGAGAATTGCGGTGGCTGAAACCGTCTTTTCCAAAATACCACACCAGCACAGCCACGGTATTCTTTCCGGCTTTCAGGGCGGGAAGTGAGGTAATGACATCACAGTAAGTATCCGAAGGATTCGGGCCACGTTTCAATCCTCCTTCCGACACTTGCAGTTCACCGTTCACCCAAAGCCAATACTTTGTATCGGCAACCAGACGCAGTTCCAGTGAACGGGGCTGCTCGTCCAATGTTACCGTATTACGAAAACACCACCATGTGCCGGGAGCGGCCGGCTCTTTTCCTTTCATGGTCCACACTTGTGCCTGTACATGTATCGACAGGCAACAGACTACCATACATAACCACTTTTTCATGCTATTTGATTTTTTACTCTACAAAAATAACAGACCTGAAAAGAAAACCATGACAAAAACAATGGTTTTTCTTCCAAAACAAAGGAAAACACTATGCACAAACAGCCCGCTCCTCTTCTCAGAGAAACGGGCTGCATATCATAGAAATAGTCTGGAATCAGTCGTCGATATCAATTACGCGCATCTGGCTGTCGAAAGTAATTTCCCAACGGTTGGAGAGTTTTACTTCATATTCATTGCGCTTGCGTTCAATCTGGATGATGGAAGCATCCGGATAATTGGTTTTCACATACGTACGGATGGCAGCAGGGATAATCTGTGAAGGAATGGCCGACTTGCATTTCACTTCTGTCCACTCACCCGATTTGTCAAATTCCACTTTTTCACCATTGGTGAAAATTACATCGTACGATTTGCTGAACAAATCACTGTCTTGTTTGGCCAATGCCACTTTTTTACCTTTAAAGTAAGTAGTGATGAACGTCTGGGCCTTGGTAGGCAACTGTCCCACCTGGATGGGCTTTTCGTTATCGGCCATTGCCACGGTTGATACAGTGAACACACACACGAGCAGGAAAACTAACTTTTTCATAATGTCTATTTTTTAGGATGAATACTTTAATGATTTATTGTACTGCAAAGATGAGAGGCAATTCTGAAAAGATTCTGAAGAATTACCTTTTTTCGACAAAAAATCAAGAAAGAATGGTGAAAATATGCATTCCGTCCTCAAAACGATAGGAAAGACGGAGCCGATACGCCTTGCAAATGGAATCGACCAACGCCAGACCAAGTCCTGTGGAACCTTCTTTCTTCCCTTCCTTATAGAAGCGTTCAAAGATACGGTCTTTGTCCAGGGGAGCTTCTCCGGTATTGCGGATTTCAAAAGAAGAGGCGGTGAAGGTAAGCGTAATGGTACCTCCTTCCTCAGTATGCACAAACGCATTTTTCAACAGATTGGTCAGCAAGACCGTGGCCAACGACTCGCTCATTTCCAAACGAAAACAGTCTTCTACATGTACATTTACCAGCACACGGCGGTATGCATATACTTCCTTATAATCGTCCAGATAGTGCAGCAGCAGTTCGTTCAGACATATCGGCTTCACATCCGTAAACTGACGGTTCTCAATCTTGCACAAAAGCAGCAACGACTTGTTCAGACGGGTCAGGTTCTCCAATGTGCGGTGGGTTTTCATCAGCTCCGAAAGCTGCTTCTCGGTCAGGGTGTCATCCTCCATCAGCATCTCCAGGCGGTTGCGACAGATGGCCAGCGGAGTCTGCATCTCATGGGAGGCATTCCCGATAAAGAGTTTTTGCTGCTCATAAAGCTGCTCACTGCGTTCGGAGAACAGATTGGCCGCTTCATTCAGCTTCCGGAATTCCACAATCCGCAACGATTCATCGAGCGGTTCCCGTTTGCTTCCCAGCCGATAGTTCTCCAGCCATTTCAACAAAGTGTACAGCGGACGCATATTGCGATAGAACACCCAAGCATTAACGGCCAGAATCATCAGCAGCAAAAGAACATACAGAAAGACAATCCATCCCAGAATGGCCCGCTGAAGGTCGTACTTCTCGATGGTTGGCGTGTAAACCACCAGCTCCATATAATCCCCGTCATCCTTTTGGAAAATGGTCATCAGAATGCGGGCAGGCTCAGTCTCGCCTTTTGCCGTAATGTACACCATTTCATCCCGATAGGAGATTTTTGGATACGAGGCCGCATATTCTGCACTTACGTCATAGAGAAAATACTGGTTGTTCGAACCGTTACTCGTATCCGGCATCTCTTCACCCGACAATGAACGGATTATCAATGATTCCGCATAGTCACTCAGGGAATCGTCTACCTCGTCGTTCACTTCCTCCATGACAGCCAGATAGAACAGAACAGCCCAACACGTCAGGATGACCACCAGAATGGCGGACATGCGCCACATGACCAGATGAAACAGTTTCATTCTTCTACCAGTTTATAACCTATACCATATACGGCTTTCAACTCTACCGTAGCTCCCGCATCTTTCAAATGCTTGCGCAGATTCTTGATCTGGGCATAAATAAAATCAAAATTATCCACCTGATCGATGTGGTCTCCCCACACCGACTCGGCCAACGTGGTCTTGTTCACCAACCGTCCGGGACGCAACATAAAATAAAGCAGAATACCGTATTCCTTACGGTTCAAATCGATTTCCGTCCCCCCCACAATGACTTTAAAATGGTCGGGAATAATTTCCACATTGCCATAGGTCACCTTCCTCTCGCCTTCACGCTGGTTACGACGGAAGAGACTTTTCAAACGGGCATGCAGTTCGGCCAGGTGATAAGGCTTCGGCAAATAATCGTCCGCACCGAGGTCGAGTCCTTTCACCTTGTCTTCCAACGAATCCTTGGCCGAGAGAATAATCACGTTGGTGCGCTTGCCCAAGGCCTGCAGCTCTTCCAGCAAATCAAGTCCGCAACCATCGGGTAACATGATGTCCAGCAAGATGCAGTCGTAGTCATAATCCTCCACCTTGCGCAAAGCAGTTTTATAATCGGGTGCCTGCGATACCACATAACGTTCCTTTTCCAACGACCGAGTGGTGATTTCACGAAGATCCGCATCGTCCTCTACAATCAATATTTTCATGGCATAGCATTTTTAAAACAAGAAAAGCCATTCCAGACCTTTTGAGGTATCCGGAATGGCTTATAATTATCTGAATAAACAGTTATTATTCATTGAACCAACGTACATAGCAGAAATCCTGACGATGAGGCAGTGCGTCGTTCTTCGGGAACATACGGTAAGCTACCTTAAAGCTACCCGCGTTCGACAAACCAGCTATCATTTCAAAAGTGAACAGATTGCCTTCGCGTTTCACCATCTTCATCGGATTGACTGCATAGATGTATTCGCGTCCTTCCGCATTGGTGTAAGTTACTACCTGTTCTACGCCGATGGCATCGTCCAGACCCTTTTCATCAATCACGCAAGTAAGCTTATAGTCTTTACCGCTTTCTACGTTACCGTTGCACAAATCCTGACATTTGTTGAATGAAACCACCTGGATTTCGTCCCACTTGGCAGCCACTTCTTCCTTCCATGCAGCGATTTTCTTCACTTCTTCATAGTTGTTGGCTTCCAATGCATGATAACGAGTAGCTTCCTTGGTATAGAACTTCGTAAAGTAGTCATCCAGCTGACGTTTCATGGTATAATGAGGAGCCACCTGAGCGATAGAATTCTTGATAGTTCTTACCCAGCCTTCAGAATATCCTTTCTTATTTCTAGCATAATACAACGGCAGAATTTCTGTTTCCAGGATACTGTAGATAGTAGCGGCATCCAGCTGGTCTTGGTATTCCTGGTTCTGGTAAGTACGCTTCTCGGTCAATGCCCATCCGGCACCTTCACGATAGCCTTCCAGCCACCATCCATCCAATACAGAGAAGTTAACCACACCGTTCATCAAGGCTTTTTCACCCGATGTACCGGAAGCTTCCAACGGACGGGTCGGGGTATTCATCCAGATATCTACACCAGAAACCAAACGACGAGCCAACTTCATATCATAGTTTTCCAAGAAGATAATCTTACCCAAGAATTCCGGACGGTTGGAGATTTCTACAATCTTCTTAATCAATCCCTGACCGGCACCATCGTGCGGGTGAGCCTTACCGGCAAACAGGAACTGAACCGGATAATCCGGATTGTTGACAATCTTAGACAAGCGGTCCAGGTCAGTGAACAGCAAGTGTGCACGTTTGTAAGTAGCAAAACGACGGGCAAAACCAATCAACAAAGCATTCGGATTAATCTTATCCATCAAAGAAACCACACGCGACGGGTCACGCTGGTTCTTCAACCATGTGTCACGGAACTGGTCGCGAATATAATTGATCAATTTGTTCTTCAAAGCCACACGAGTCTTCCAAATTTCTTCATCGGGCACATTGTAAATGCGTTCCCAAATCTTCGGGTTAGACTGGTCGTTCATGAAGTTCTTATCAAAATATTTATTGTACAAAGCCTTCCATTCAGAAGCACACCAAGTGGGGAAATGTACGCCGTTAGTCACATATCCTACGTGATTTTCTTCCGGGAAATAACCTTTCCAAATACCTGAGAACATTTCCTGAGAAACTTTTCCATGCAACCAGCTCACACCGTTCACTTCCTGACAAGTGTTGCAAGCGAAAGTAGACATACAGAAGCGTTCATTCGGGTCACCCGGATTGATACGACCCAAATCCATCAAATCCTGCCAACTGATGCCCATCCGCTGCGGATAACCACCCATGTATTTACCGAACAAACCTTCATCAAAGTAATCGTGTCCAGCCGGAACCGGAGTATGTACAGTGTAAAGAGAAGAAGCACGAACCACTTCCAATGCTTCATCGAATGTCATGCCGCTTTCTACGAAATCACACAGACGTTGTACGTTGCACAAAGCAGCATGTCCTTCGTTACAGTGGTATACGTCTTTCTTGATACCCAACTTCTTCAACAGCAGCACACCGCCGATACCCAACAAAATTTCCTGTTTCAGACGGTTTTCCCAGTCACCACCATACAGCTGGTGAGTGATAGAACGGTCGAACTCACTGTTCATTTCATTATCTGTATCCAGCAAATACAAAGGTACACGACCTACATTGACTCTCCATACGTATGCATGTACGTAATAGTTCAAATACGGTACGTCCAATACCATCGGCTGGTCGTTTTCATCTTTCACACGTTCCAACGGCAGGCTGCCGAAGTTCTGTGCCTCGTAGTTGGCAATCTGCTGTCCATCCATTGAAAGGCTCTGTGTGAAATAGCCGTAACGATACAAGAAACCTATACCACACATGTCTACATTGCTGTCTGAAGCCTCTTTCAAGTAATCACCAGCCAAGATACCCAGACCACCAGAATAGATTTTCAGCACGTGAGTCAAACCATACTCCATGCAAAAGTAAGCAACAGACGGACGAGTCTTATCCGGTTTTGCAGACATATATTCGGTGAATCTATCATAGATTGCATTGATTTTACCCAGCATTTCCTTATCTACAGACAATGCTTCCAGCTTTTCATAATTCAAACGTTCCAACAAGGCAACCGGATTCTGTCCCACAGCGCGCCACAATTCCGGATCCAGTTCTTTGAACATTTCAGTAGCATCGTCATTCCATGCCCACCAAATGTTACGAGCCATCACTTCCAGCATCTTCAATGATTCCGGAATACGGGATTTCACGTTAATCTCTCTCCACATAGGAGTATTAGCATAGTTTGTCTTGATTTTCATATCACTAATGTTTTATATAGTTCATTTTTTATAAGAAGTGCAACGTTCTTTTGCTTTACGTAGCGCAATATCATACGCTTCATAATAATAACGGATAAAATGTTTCCATAAAGCTTTTTCTGCTATATCGGATGCATTTTCACGAATTACTTCCACTTCAGATTCCGGCAGGTTGGAAAATTCCGTAATGGTATCCCGAATTACATCAGCCACCTCCGAATAGTTGTAATCAGTACGATGAATTACTTTTACGCCATCCTGCAAAGTTCCCGGACGACCTTTCAAGGAATTTACCCACAAACCAAATCCAGCCAAATCTGTAGTGATAGCAGGTACCTTGAATGCCACACTCTCCAGCGGGGTATATCCCCAAGGTTCATAATAAGAAGGATAGACACTCATATCTGCTCCAATTACCAAATCATAATATCCTTCGTTCAGGATGCCATCCTGCCCGTTCAAATAACAAGGGACAAAAATGACTTTCACCTTTGAATCCGCTGCATTGGACATGTTCAGGTACTTCAGCATATCCAACACTTGGTCGTGACTCATATTGTGTAACCAATGCGTAATAAAAGGACATTCCAACGGAGTATCATAATCTTTGTCACTTTCCAAGCGCTGTTTCAAATCTTCACGAGCTTCACCTACCCAACCCGGCACATTGACAAAAGCCAACACTTCACGCGTCAGGTTCTTTTCACGTGTCAAACGGTTCAAGGCTTCCAAATACACATTGATTCCTTTATTCTTAAACTCATAGCGTCCGCTGGTTGCTACAATCAGTGTGTCATCATCCAAATGGGTACCCAGCAGCTTATTGGCTAAGTTCAAAAGTAAAGCTCTTGCATATTTCCGTTTCTTCCCGAACATTTCACCTTTCGGAACGAAATCGTCATCAAACCCATTCATCAACACCACATCCGCTTCTTTCTCCAACAACTCCTTACATTCATTGTTCGTAATGTCGCTGACTGTAGTGAAACAATCCACGAAATGCGCAGTCTGCTTCTCAATGGAATGCTTAGACTCCACATTCAGTTCACGGGCCATCTGGTCACCGTTATAAGCGAATAAGTAATCATAGAGAGGTTTATTGTTCCCGGCAATGGAACGTCCGATGGTAGTTGCGTGTGTAGTAAAGATTGTGGCTATTTCCGGTACATGTTTCTGTAGATAGAGTGCTCCCAGCCCTGTCATCCATTCATGAGCCTGGTAAATCACCTTATCGGTCATTGTCAGATTATACCTATAGAAACTTTCAGCGACTTTTCCGGCTGCGTATGAAAACATGGAAGCTTCATCATAATCCCCATAAGCATGCAGGGAATCTACATGGAAGTCAAGCCACGCTTGTGTATAGATATCATTTTTATCCTTATAAAAAGGAGTAAAATCCACTAGAATTGCAATGGGATTTCCTGGGACATTCCATCGTCCCACACGGATATTCAACCCATCTTTCTTAGTTGCATGTTCCCTCCACGCCTGAAGAAGTTTTGGTTCTTCTACAAATAGAGGATTTTCTTTACCCAACCAGACATCTGGCCCTATAAAAAAGATTCGATCTGGGAAAGTATTCTGCAAGGTTTTTGCTCTTGTAGACAATACAGTGTAGATGCCACCCACTTTATTACATACTTCCCAACTAGATTCGAAAATATAATCAGGTGTTAGTAGCTGTTTCATCATCGTCTTTAATATCTTCTAAATCAACCGCGAAGATACAAAAAATATTGAAACGGAAGAAAAAAACGAAAGTTTTTATAGTTTCGGCATGGATTCTGTCTATAATCTTTAGCAAAAAGAAATAGAATACACTGATTATCAACAACCTAACAAATTTGTAAATGTAACAGAAATCACAAAAAAATTTCCCCGTGAGACAGTCTGGCTGCACCACGGGGAAATGTAATGATTAACTAATTTTTAGGCTAAGGCAGAACCCATCAAGAAGGTAGCAGCCAAAGCTACAATGGCATACAATTCAGGGAATACAGCCAAAATCAAAGTGTTACCAAACACGTTGTGTCCCTGACCGATGGCTGCGATACCGTTGGCACAAACCTGTCCCTGACGGATAGCAGAAAACAAGGCTACCAGTCCCAAGCCGATACCTGAACCCAATACGGCACAAGCCTGAATGGCTGTGATTTCCGGGGTCAATACTCCAAAAATACTTTGGAACATAAAGTAACCGGCAAAACCGTACAGACCCTGTGTACCTGGAAGTGCAGTCAATACCAGGAAGTTACCAAAAGCACTGTCATTCTTTTTCAGCGCACCAATGGATGCATTACCTGCAATGGTTACACCATACGCACTACCGATACCTGACAAACCAACCATAATCGCGATGCCAATGTAGGCAATCAAAAGATTCATTTCCATAATAATTATTCGTTTTTTTAGTTTTTAATTACTTTGTTATATTAATTCTTGAAAGGTTTATATTCCTTTCCTCCTCCTTCGTACCCAGCATTCTTGAAGAATTCCACGAAGGTCAGACGCATCGGATGCACCATGGCACCCAACACATTCATAAAGATATTGATGGCATGGCCGATGACAAATATCAGTACCATGACGATAGGACCGGCAATCACATTGTCCGGGCTCATTCCGACAGCCAGACTGTTGAATACACTGGCCAGAATGCCACCGGAAAGGCCCAAGGCAAACAGACGGACGTACGACAAGACATCACCCAGCAAGCCGGTAGCCATGTTGTAGCTGTCCCACAACCCTAAACCGATATTGACAAACACATTCTTATCCGGACTATTGTACAGATAAGCCATCAGTACGCCAATACCCAAAAAGACCAGATGCAGGGTACCTCCCATTGCCATTACACCCGGAGCCGCAAAAGCAACCGCCGTGCTGACCAGAATCAAAATCCAACCAATGGTAGAGATGGCATATTTCACACCAAACTGAATAGTCTGATTGACAGCTTTCAGAATCATACCGAAAATAATCTGTACTCCTCCCAGAATCAGTGAAAGATTGAACATTTGCTGGTTGTCCAGCGAAATGGATTCCTTCAAAGTCTGGAAAAGCGGCAGTTGGATATCATACAGGTTAAAGCCGAAACAGGTACCCGTCAGCAAACCGCACACCATGGTCGAAGCGCCCAAAATCTGCACCAAAGTCAGAATCGGCTTCATGGATGCACTCAGTTTCTTAGCAAACAAGCGATACAATGTGACGGCCAGCAACATAAACAAGCCATATCCGGAATCTCCCAGGCAGAGACCGAAGAACAGCATAAAGAACGGAGCAAAGAACGGCGTCAAGTCCAGTTCGTTGTACTTCGGCAACATATACAGCCGCATAATCGGCTCAAACAACCGGAAGAAGCCTTTATTCTCCAAAAGGATAGGTACATCATCCCCCGGTACAGGAGCCGCTGTCTCATAATAGACTTCCTGCGAACGAAGATACTCGGTCATTTCCGCTACACGTTCCGTGGGAATCCATCCCTCCAGCAACATCAGCTTATTGTCGGCCAATGCATCGGTACTCAATACTACCTTCGAGAACTCAATCTGCGAATGTACCCGATGCTGGGCAGCCTGCAAATCCGGAATTACAGTTCCGGCCAGTTCCTTCAATTTATTTTGAAGGGTTTCCTGCTGCGCCTTCAAATCGGTCACGGTTTGTTGTAAGACGGAAAGCGAATTTTCCGGTAACTTGGCTGTTTCCACTTCCAGTTCCGGCACAGCATCACCTTTCGTAATCGTTACAAAATAGAGTTTCGAACCAACCCGGTTAATGACCGTAGCATGATACAAGTCCGTCCATTCCGGCTTGAACTGCTTTTCCGAACAGATATAAAAACCTATCTGATAACCGGCTGCCTGTAAGCGGGAAATATTTTGAGGGTCAAAATCGCCCCATGGTTCCAATGCGGTCGCCTCTTTTTCTACCGCCTGAAGGCGATGGGCAAGTTGCTGCGACTGATGAAGCAATTCTTCCGTTTGCTGCAAGGCTTGTTCTCCGCTATCCGCGTCCCCTTCACGGGCTTCAGCAGAAGGCACTCCCATTCCCTGCAACAATTTGATGGCAGAAGCATACCGGGCCGACAAGCGGATACTCTCCTGCAAGGAAGCATTCTCAGCCCCTCCCTGTGCCTTTGTCACCACATGTACGACTCCCAGGTCACGGATACTTTTCAAAAAACAATCATACTCTTTATGGTACACCAAAAAAGTAACCTTTGTCATTTTTGCAATCATACTTCCGCCTCCTTTCTTTTCTCCTGAATAGACTTCAAAATCTTCTGAGAGGATTTTGACAAGTTCTCCTCATCTTCCATAAAGCGTTTGATTTTCCGCAGCGCATCCTGATAACCCGGTATCTGCACCTTTTCAAACAAGTTCACTTTCTGAGTGGTCTTCTTTCGTGCATGTTCCAACAAATCGAGTTTAGCAAGCGTAAACTCTCTTTCGATAGCTGTTTCGGCAAGTTTCTTCAACAGATGAATACCGTCGGCATACCACTTCGGGCTACAGAATAAGCTAAATGGCCGGATATCAAACTCCACCTCATCCAGCAACGGAACACGGACGCCTGCAATCTTCCGCACACCCAGATGCACATCTTTTACCCTTACCAATGAGGCATCAAACTCATTCCAAAGGGCATGCATGTGCTCGTATGAGGAGATTTGCGCTTCCAGTCGTTCCTCCAGCCCGGCAGCTTCTTCCTTGCAGCGTTTCACTTCCATGCGCAAGGCACTCTCCTTATTCTTAATGATAGGGAGCGTACGCACACGG
The DNA here is from genome assembly GCF_025567125.1 of Phocaeicola fibrisolvens. NCBI lineage: Bacteria > Pseudomonadati > Bacteroidota > Bacteroidia > Bacteroidales > Bacteroidaceae > Phocaeicola > Phocaeicola fibrisolvens. The sequence goes on from NZ_JAOQJI010000064.1 coordinate 10,876, forward strand.
ACCTTCAGCTGCTTTTCAAGCTGTTGCAAAGAGGTCTTGTTATACTGAAATTTTATTGCCATTTTAAAGTCTTATATTTTTATTTCTTCCAATACTGATCTACGAATTCTTTCTTGATGTTCACCTCTTCCGGCTTGAAATATTTCCGGAACAATCCCCAGGTCACATCCAACATTTCGGTCGTGTTCAGGTTCACATCGATAGCCAGCAACTGGTTGGCATAATCCTTGGCAAAAGCCAACGCACGTTCATCGTAATTGGTCAGGTCGAAACCGTTTTCCATCTTGGTCTTGGCATTGGCTGCATCGGCATACAGACGTACGGCGGCATTCATCACCTGCGGATGATCTTTACGGGTCTTCTTACCGCTTACCAGCTGTTTCAAACGTGACAATGAACGGAACGGATCGACAATTACCTTACCGATATCGCTGTCACGACGCAAAAAGAGCTGACCTTCTGTGATGTAACCTGTATTATCCGGCACTGCATGCGTAATATCTCCTCCCGAAAGGGTGGTCACCGCAATAATCGTGATAGACCCTCCACTCGGGAACTGTACAGCTTTCTCGTAAATCTTCGCCAAGTCGGAATAGAGTGAACCCGGCATAGAATCCTTCGACGGAATCTGGTCCATACGGTTGGACACGATAGCCAACGCATCGGCATACGAAGTCATATCCGTCAGCAATACCAGTACCTTTTCATTGTGCTCCACCGCAAAATATTCGGCAGCAGTCAATGCCATATCCGGAATCAGCAGACGTTCTACCGGCGGATTCTCCGTGGTATTCACAAAACTGATGATACGGTCGAGGGCACCTGCGTTCGAGAATACATTCTTAAAATAAAGGTAGTCGTCGTTTGTCATACCCATACCACCCAAAATAATCTTATCGGTCTGCGCACGCAAGGCCACATTGGCCATTACCTGATTGAAAGGCTGGTCCGGGTCGGCAAAGAACGGAATCTTCTGTCCGGACACCAGCGTATTGTTGAGGTCGATACCGGCAATACCCGTTGCTATCAGCTCTGAAGGCTGCTTACGACGGACCGGATTCACCGACGGACCACCGATTTCCACTTCCGTACCTTCCACCTCCGGTCCTCCGTCAATCGGTTCACCGAAAGCATTGAAGAAACGTCCGGCCAGCTGCTCGCTCACTTTCAATGTAGGAGACTTGCCTAAGAAAACAACCTCTGCATTAGTCGGAATACCTTCCGTACCTTCAAAAACCTGCAGGGTCACCTCATCTCCGGCAATCTTCACCACCTGCGCCAGCTTGCCGTTCACCATAGCCAGTTCATCGTAACCTACTCCCGTCGCTTTCAGCGAACAAGTAGCCTTGGTTATCTGGCTAATCTTTGTATATATTTTTTGAAAAGCTTTTGTCGCCATTTTCTACCCATTTATTGATTTCACTTATTTTACTTTTCGTTCAGCCACCAGTTCCTGCAGCTGTTTCCGGAACTCCGTGTACTGCGGAGAGCGGAACGGTGAATAGTTCATCTGCTTGCAGATATTAATCATCTTCTTGAAGTAGTCCATTACTTCCACAAAATTGTCGAAGCTGAAATCCGTATGACAAATATCAATCACCATATTCACGATTTCTTCCTGACGTTCCATCGGAGTCACTGCATCCACCTCGTCAAACGCATCCTGCTGCAAAATCACAAAGTCAATCAGTTCTGATTTCCAGAAAATCACGTGATATTCCACCGGCACACCGTCATCACCCAAGATGTTAATCTGCTCGGCGATTTCCTTACCACGCAACAGACGCGTCTTCAGTTCTGTCACCTTGCCAATCCATTCTCCATTGATATGCTCTGTGATATAGGACTCAAATTCAGGATATTCCAGATACTTTGAATAAGAATCAATCGGGTTTACGGCCGGATAACGCTTACGGTCTGCACGTTCCTGCTCCAAAGCGTAAAAACAGCGGGCTACCTTCTTCGTATTTTCCGTCACCGGTTCCTTCAAGTTACCTCCGGCCGGTGATACCGTACCGATAAAAGTAATAGAACCCGTCTGTCCATTGTTCAGGTGTACAAATCCCGCACGACCGTAGAAGTTGGAGATAATGGCAGAAAGGTCCATCGGGAACGCATCCGGTCCGGGAAGTTCCTCCATACGGTTGGACATCTCACGCAAAGCTTGTGCCCAACGAGAAGTAGAGTCGGCCATCAACAAGACCTTCAGTCCCATGGCACGATAAAATTCAGCCATCGTCATAGCCGTATACACAGATGCTTCACGGGCAGCTACCGGCATATTGGAAGTATTGGCCACGATAATTGTACGCTCCATCAGCTTCCGTCCTGTATGCGGGTCTACCAGCTCCGGGAACTCTGTAAAGATTTCCACTACCTCATTGGCACGTTCACCACAAGCTGCAATAATCACGATATCCGCCTCGGCCTGTTTGGAAATCGCGTGCTGAAGCACCGTCTTTCCTGTACCAAACGGTCCCGGAATAAATCCCGTACCTCCTTCCACAATCGGGTTCATCGTATCAATGACACGCACACCTGTTTCCAGCAGTTTATAAGGACGCGGCTTCTCTTTATAATTGGTCATCGCCTTCTTCACCGGCCATTTCTGGATCATATTTACCGGAATCTCGTTGCCTTCCGCATCCATCAAGACTGCGACTGTATCTTCTATCGTATATTCACCTTCCGCTACAATGGATTTCACCTTATAAGTGCCCTGAAGCTGGAAAGGTACCATAATCTTCAATGGCTGATGGTTTTCTTCCACTTCACCCAACCAGGCAGAAGGCCCCACTTCATCACCGGCATTCACGATCGGTTTGAATAACCATTTCTTTTCCTTGTCCAGCGGATAAGTGTACTGGCCACGTTTCAAGAATACCCCCTCCATTTTGTCAAGGTCATTCTGCAAGCCATCATAGTTTTTTGAAAGCATGCCCGGTCCCAATGTCACTTCCAGCATGTGGCCCGTAAATTCGGCTTCCGCACCCACTTTCAGTCCACGTGTACTTTCAAAAACCTGTACATACACATTTTTGCCCACCACTTTGATGACTTCAGCCATCAGGCGGTCGCCTCCGGTCGAAATGTAACAGATTTCGTTCTGTGCCACCGGACCGTCGACTGTCAATGTAACCATATTGGCGATTACGCCTATCACAGTTCCTTTTGTTGCCATTCTATTTTATTTTTACTATTTTCTAAACTCTTCCGGAATCTGTACTTCTTCCTTCAAATGCTGAATCATCTGACGGAACAGTTCGCTTCCCTTTTCTTTATCCAGTGAAATCCAGCGTTCAATCATCTCCAGCTGTAACAAAAAGACAAACAGACGCTCTATTGTAAAATAATTGAAGAACGACTCATCCTCCAACCATTTCCAAGCCAGCAAATCTGTTTTCTTTTCCCGTTCCACCAGTTCATCCATTTCTGCAATACGTTGCAAGTCTTCCATATACTCCAACTGCTCCCCCAAGCCGAAATCACGCGCATTCGACGTTCTCAACAGTTCACAGACCTCGGTATCTCCCACTATCCGTGGAGCTACTTCCAATTTATATTTACGTGAGATAAAAGCAGAAAGGATATTGTTCACATTCAGACTGAACTCAAACCAACGACTCACAAAGCGATTACTACATTTCATGGCATACGCATAATAAGCAGCCGCAAGTGCTTCCTCAGCAACGAAATGTTCTTCACCTGCACTCTGAAGATACAATGCTACGAAATCATACAAATAAGAAGGGAATTTTTTCTCACGAGCATCTCCCTGACGAACTGCTTCCACTAAAAGCAACAAATCTTTAGCCGAATAATTGCCTCTTTTGTCAATTTCAGCCTCCTTATTTCTTAATAATTTCAGTAGATTTACGTTATCAAACTTCAGGTAAAACAAATCAATCAATTTTTTGTCTTTATCAGACAGAGAAGGATAAAGTTCAGATTTAAAGTTTTCAACGGTATAGCTTAGTTTGCCATCATCTAAAGACAAAGTAGGCAAACCAGCTACCAAATAATAATAGTTGCTCATGCCATTGGATTAAAACAACATTTTAACTAACTGAGGACGAAGGAATTCTTTAAAATAGTTTTCAAACTCTTCCTCTCCGAAATTCACCTTATAAGAGCCGTCTGCAGGCGAAATGGAAAACAACATCTTCATTCCATTCACCTGGTTAATCGTAACTCCCTTATCCAGCAATGCCTTCGCCTTTACAGTGAAATATTTTTTCAAACTGTCCGCATCTTTCACTGAAATTTCAATCGGTTCATTGGCGGACCATTTTTCAGCTAATGTCAGAATAAATTTATAAAGGAATTCTTTATCTGCGGTAAAGCCCTTCACTGCCTCTTCCACAGTCTGGTTAGTCAGCAGATTAGCGACTTCGGTCTTCAATGCGTTCACCGCCTGACCTGCAAAAAGTTTTAACTCCGATTTCGTGTTTTCAGTCAGTTCATCAGCCTTTTTTTTCGCATCAGCCAATATTGATTCGGCCTGTTTCTTCGCATCTTCAATCAACTTCTCCGCCTGAGCCTGAGCTTCACTTACCAAGCGTTGAGCTTCCTCATTTCCTTTCTCTACCCCTTCACGATAGATTTTATCGGTTAGCTCTTGAATCTTGTTTTCCATGATGATTTATATTTATAAAAGTTTACTGCTAATATAGGATTTTTTTCACAGTCCAAATATAGCAACTTTTTTATTCAAAGCAATTATATTCATCATGAATATTTGACTGAAATATCTCTAAAAAAGACCAATATAGAATCGGCTCAACGTAAAAATCTGAGGAGTAAACCGTATAAAATCGTATCTTTGCAAACAACGAATCATCAGCAGCTATGGAAACAAACGGTTATCGCCTCCTTC
>NZ_JAOQJI010000065.1:0-15626 GCF_025567125.1 Phocaeicola fibrisolvens
GAATCTTGTCGTAATACATCAATTGAACCTTTTAGACCACAAAGATAAGTCAAAGAACGCTTTAATCAATTATTCGATATAAACTCTATTTAATCATCATTTTATTCGTAAGTTTTATTTTCGTCAGTTTATTTATATTGATGAGGATTTTGGGAACTATTCAGATAATTGATAGAATTAATCGGCATTTTTTGCAAATTGTTGACATAGAAGTTATTCATTAACTGCTCAGCCCATGGTCCATAAGTAAATGAGCTGCTATGCCCGTATCCCATTACGTGTCCAAGTTCGTGGAACATTACGCTGCATGCATACGTGTTGAAATAATGTTCGAACCATCCTCTTTGATATGCACCGAATACACTTCCGCTACCTAATCCGATAATACCATTACCTGTATATACCAGTCCAACTTGAAGTGTTCTGCTGGCTCTCATCTTTTTCAATACTTCTTCTACCTTTACGAGCTGCTTGTTGTCATCATAAAGTTGGTCTGCATTGTCATGCAAGATTTGTTCATGTTCTGGCATATCAATCATATAGGTGAAGTTCAGGAAGAAGGCCACTGATTCCCGGCAATGTACAGGACGTATGCCCATCCAGTTTCCGACTGGTCCACCATCTTCTCGTTCCGGATCTCCTCCGTACAATCCCCAGTAGATTGTCCATCCGTGTTCAATCTTCTGCAATTTGTCCCAGTAAGGGTCGTTTGCTTCAATTTTAAAGGTGGCTTCTGCCAGTTCTGATTCTGTCTTTTTCTGTACTTCAATGTATTTCCCAGATTCGGTGCGACACATCGCTGCACGTTGTATTAACGGAATTTCCTCAAAGAAGTCACCGAATGCCGGTATGGAATCGAAATAAGCCAAGTCAAAGTATTCATCGCTTACTTGCGGCAATTGCATTTTGATTAACACATTATTCAGTTGGCGTGGAGAGTAAAAGCGTATATGTAATTTGCCTTCCTCTGTCACGGAAACCTGAAGTGGTTGTGCGGTATTGAATTTTCGTACCGATGCATTTGTATAGACTTCTTTGGTTTCGTCGTCTTGCAGAATCAATGTGTGGTCGCCGGCATTGTATGCCGCAGGGGTAATCAACATGGTAACAGCTTTATCATCCGGGTGATTCACATGCGTTTCCACATGATGTATATGGTTGGCAGTCAACGTTTCCTGGTCAAAATTATAAATCTGTCGTCTTTCTTCTTTCAGGTAATTACGTGTAGAGAGTGTAATCTCTCCATGGAACGTAGAACCGTTGCACATTGGCATGAAGAAATAAGACGTATGTTGATTCAGTGAAATCGTATTGGTTATTCCATTACTTTCTCCACCTAACTCACCATTACCAGATAGTGTAGTATAGAATTTTATTTGTCCAAGCGACAGTGTTTTATCTGTTACCGCATTCTGCACGTAAGGGTTATTGTAGGAAAAATTGAAATCCACCCGGCTCATGATACGTTTCTGTATCACAGCTTGCGAAATAGATACAGTTTCCTGAGTACCTTCTGCTGTTTGTATTTCTATAATAGAAAAAGGTGTTTTAGAATAGAAATATTCAGCCTCTAGAGGTTTCTGTAGGTCATCTGGAAATGCAAGCCATTCGTCATCAATGTGTCCGGGAGTACGAACAATGGCCCGGTCTTTGATGGCATTTCCTTTGATGCCTAGTACAAGCAGTTGGTATTCACCTTTGTGGAGACCCTCAGCATAGATTTCTGAGGTACTGGTTTTATAGTAAGTTTTGATATTCTCAACTCGGTTTCCATTTTCATCCGCAATGAAATAATATAACTGGTCGTAAGGTGAAGAATCGTTTTCCGAACTACGAGTCTCCTTTCCTTCATATCCCTCTCTTTGTAAATTAAACACGATTCCAGACTGGTTGGAAGTGGAAGATGCCTCTGAATATTCTTCCTGGTTACAAGAAATCAATAGCAAAGTGCATAAAAAAGCAATAAAAGTAAGTTTTCTCATTTTGTTGTTGTTTTCTCAGTAATCACAATCTTTTTTATAAACTAATATTTTTAATTATTTCCCTCTAAAAAGTAATTAATCGTTTGTTTTTTTATCTTTATATTTTAATGTTATGAGTATTTCCCTTATTCTTGTTCTTAAACGAAATTTGAGGGACTTTTGTTCAATGAAAATTATTTTTTAGTGGACTTTTTGACACTTATTTTTTAGTACTTGAGTTAGGTATAAATTTTTATGTAGCAAACTTACTTCGTTTTGAGGTAGATACTAAGAATGTCAGTTTTTCTGTCGTTCGTTGCTGCGAAACTCGGTGGGGGTCATACCTAGGTATTTTTTGACGTATTGGGCAAAAAAAGAGACATTGGGGAAGTCAAAGTCCATGGCTATCTCCTTGATGCTTTTGGTCGAGTATTTGAGGGCCGGGATTATGTGTTCTATCGCGTTCTCATGAATGAGCGTCAATGCATTTTTCCCACTGATTTGTTTGACAATGCGCGAAAGATATTTGCTTGAATAGCAGAACAAATCAGCATAATAGCCCAAGGTTCGGTGTCTGCCGTTGTCGGCTGCGAGAGCTTCCATGAATTGCTTGAAAATAAAGTCGGGTTGTTTGACTAGGACCTGGTGGCCTGTATTTTCCTTTTCGAGTGACTTATGAGTGGTTTTGGCTATCATTTCTTCAAAAAAAGCAGAAGCGATGTGCAGCAGGATGTCTTTTTGAAAATTGTCGGATGAAACGTTTATTTTGCGTTCTATCAAATCCAGATACAGCTGGAACAGTTCTTTTCTTGTTTCCTCAAAATGCTTGATAGGGTGCTCTTGTATGTAACAAATCGATTTCCACGTATATTTTTGCGTCTGGGTGATGCGGCGAAAAAAGCGGTTGGAAAAGCAGAATATCTTTACTTTGCAGTCGGGGCTGGCCGAAAGTTGTCTGATAAGAGTATTGGGCAGACTGATCAGCAAGTCATTGGCTTGAAGATGACGATAGGTATTGCTCAATTCCATCGTAATTTCTCCTTCCCTGCAATAAAGCATCAGAAATACCTCCAGTTTGACATTCTTGTTTTTTTGAAATACATTTTCCAGCCGTTCGGTTAGGAACATGTAGTCGTCCATGTAGCTTTGAGGGTCACAATGTGCCTGAAGCATGTCCATGTGAATGTGTTTGATAATTTCTTCCATGTTATTTTTTTGCAAAGATGTGGATTCCCCCGTAAAGCATGGTGTTCTATATTCTTCCAGATATGTCTTATTTTCTACATTTTGCCGGATGTTGTGGAAACAAGGGAAAATAAGATACTTCTGTGTGAAAATCCGTTGTGTGCTTTTTCTACGGGGTTGTTACTTTTGCGCGAACAAAAAAAGAAACGAATATGACAGAAAAGATTGGAAATTTAGGTGCATGGCTGATGGTGTTCGGTTGTGCGATTGGGATAACGTCCTGCCAGACGGAAACAAAAGAAACTACCGGAAAGGGGTATCAGCTGATGACAATTCAGGCAGATACCGACAAGGAGATTACTACTTCTTATTCTGCATCCATTGAAGGTATGCAGGACATTGATATTTATCCGCAAGTGTCAGGATATATTGAAAAGTTGAATGTGTCGGAAGGTGATGTCGTACGCAAGGGAGAAGTCTTGTTTGTGATCGACCAAGTTCCGTATAAGGCGGCTTTGAAAACGGCAGTGGCCAATGTGGAAGTAGCGAAAGCCAGTCTGGCTACAGCCGAACTTACTTATAAAAGTACAAAGGAATTGTATGCCAAAAAGATAATCTCCAGCTTTAATTTGCAGACAACAGAGAATGAGTTTCTGACTGCCAAGGCACAACTGGCACAGGCCAAGGCACAGGAGGTGAACGCGCGAAACAACCTTTCTTATACGGAGGTGAAGAGCCCGAGCGAAGGAGTGGTCGGCATGTTGCCTTATCGGGTGGGGACACTGGTCAGTTCGAACATGGCACAGCCCTTGACTACGGTTTCCGATAATGCCCAGATGTATGTCTATTTTTCGATGACCGAGAACCAGTTTCTCTCGCTGGCCCGTCAGTATGGGACCACGGAAAAGGCCATACAGAATATGCCTGAAATCCAACTTCAGCTGAACGACGGTTCCATGTACGAAGAAAAAGGAAAGATAGAATCTATCAGTGGGGTGATTGACAAGGAGACGGGTACGGTAGGTGTACGTGCGGTATTTCCGAATGCTTCCCGTTTGTTGCACAGCGGGGCATCGGGAAACGTGTTGATTCCAAGTATCTATAAGAAATGTATTGTTATTCCGCAGGGAGCTACCATACAGTTGCAGGATAAAATCTTGGCTTATAAAGTGGTGGATGGCAAAGCGGTATCTACTCTGATTAAAGTAGCTCCGGTCAATGACGGAAAGGAATACATTGTAACGGATGGGCTGAAGGTCGGTGACGAGATTGTGGCCGATGGAGCCGGTATGCTTCGTGAAGGAACGCAAGTAAAATAATCGGACGCTTATGAAAGGAAATATATTTATCAAACGGCCAGTCATGGCCTTGTCTATATCCATCTTGATTTTAATTGTTGGATTTATCTCCCTCTATACCTTGCCGGTGGAACAGTATCCGGATATTGCTCCGCCTACAGTTTGTGTGGATGCTACTTATACGGGTGCCGATGCAGATGCGGTGATGAACAGTGTCATTATGCCGCTGGAAGAAAGTATCAATGGGGTGGAAAACATGATATACATTACCTCTACGGCCACCAATGCCGGTACGGCAGAAATATTGGTCTATTTCAAGCAGGGAACCGATCCGGATATGGCGGCAGTCAGTGTACAGAATCGTGTGTCGGAAGCACAGGGCCTGTTGCCTGCAGAAGTAACGGCTATTGGGGTAAGTACCATGAAGCGGCAGAACAGTTATCTTCAAATTAATGGTTTGACCAGTCCGGATAAACGTTATGATGAGAGTTTCTTGTCGAATAATCTGGATATTAATGTAATACCACAAATTAAACGTATCCAGGGAGTTGGTGATGTACAGCTTTTGGGGGATACGTATAGCATGCGTATCTGGATGAAACCGGACAAGATGGCGCAATATGGTTTGGTGCCTGCCGATGTGACGGCTGCATTGGGAGAACAGAATATCGAAGCTCCTACAGGATCTTTGGGTGAAAATTCAGATCGTGTATTCCAGTATACGATGAAGTATAAAGGTCGTCTGAAGAGTGTGGAGGAGTTTGAGAATATGGTGATACGTTCTCAAAAAGATGGTTCCGTACTCCGTGTGAAGGATATTGCTGATGTAGAGCTGGGGCGTGAATCCTATGGCTTTCATGGGGAAGCAGACGGAGTGCCGGGTGTGATGTTTATGGTTTATCAGGTGGCCGGAGCAAATGCGACAGCTGTGAACCAGGAGATATCCGATTTGCTGGATGATATAGCAAAAGATTTGCCTGAAGGAATGGAGTTTCTGCAAATGATGAGTGTGAATGATTTCCTATTTGCTTCTATCGACAATGTGGTTGAAACTTTGGTGATAGCTATTCTTCTGGTAATTCTGGTAGTATATTTCTTCTTACACGATTTCAAGAGTACTTTGATTCCTTCCATATCCATTGTGGTGTCGTTGATTGGTACGTTTGCCTTCCTTTCGGTGGCCGGATTCAGTATCAACATCCTGACCTTGTTTGCGCTGGTGCTGGCCATTGGTACCGTAGTGGACGATGCCATTATTGTAGTGGAAGCCGTACAAGCTAAATTTGATGTGGGTTATCGTTCGCCTTATCTGGCTACCAAGGATGCCATGAACGATGTGACGATGGCCGTTGTGTCGTGTACCTTTGTGTTCATGGCCGTATTTATTCCGGTCACCTTTATGGGTGGCACATCCGGTGTGTTCTATACGCAGTTTGGTATCACGATGGCAGTGGCTGTGGGTATTTCTTGTTTAAATGCGTTGACACTCTGTCCGGCTATGTGTGCCATGATGATGAAACCGTCAGACGGAAACAAGAGCCCTCACAGTCTGAACGGAAGGATACGTGCCGCCTATAATGTCTCATTTCATGCTTTAATGGGGAAATATAAAAAAGGACTGATGTTTTTCTTCCGTCATCGTTGGATAGTATGGACTTCATTAGGTATTGCTTTCATATTATTGGTGTATCTGATGTCCACCACGAAAACCGGATTAGTCCCTCAGGAAGATCAGGGAACCATGATGGTGAACATTAGTACTTCGCCGGGTAATTCATTGGCGGAGACTGATAAAGTAATGGATAAGGTGGAAAAGATATTGAAGGCCACTCCAGAAATAGAAAACTATTCTCGTACTACCGGGTATGGATTGATTTCCGGACAAGGGACTTCATACGGTACGGTTATTATCCGTATGCTTCATTGGGATAAGCGAAAAGGAAAGAAACATACGGTGGATGCGGTGATGAAGCGCTTGAATGCCCAATTTAGCATGATTAAGGAAGCGCAGGTATTCTGTTTCCAGCCGGCCATGATTCCGGGATATGGAACTGGAAACTCCATTGAACTTTATATGGAGGACAAAACGGGAGGCGACATGCAGCCGTTCTATGAATCCGTACAGAAATTCATTGTGGCTTTGAATCAACGTCCGGAAGTGGCCATGGCTTATAGTTCGTATGCCATGAATTTCCCTCAGATTGCGGTGGATGTAGATGCGGCTAAATGCAAGCGTGCCGGAATCAGTCCGAATGATGTGCTTGATGTGGTGGGCGCCTATTGTGGTGGGTCGTATGTCTCTAATTATAATAAATTTGGAAAGGTCTATCGTGTCATGATTCAGGCTTCGCCCGATGCCCGTTTGGATCAGCATGCGTTGGACAACATGTTTGTTCGTAATGGTATGGAGATGGCGCCGGTCAGCCAGTTTGTGACGCTTCGTTCGGAACAGGGGGCGGAGATAGCCAAGCGTTTCAATTTGTATAACACTATCAACGTCAATGTAAACGTGGCCGACGGATATTCTACAGGTGAAGTTCAGAAAGCTATTAAAGAGGTTGCGGCTCAGGTGCTTCCTTCGGGTTATGGTTATGAATATGGAGGTATGGCTCGTGAGGAAGCGAGCAGCGGAGGAGCACAGACCGTTTTTGTATATACCATTTGTGTGGTATTGATATTCTTGATTCTGTCATGCCTTTACGAGAGTTTTCTGGTGCCGTTGGCTGTCATTCTTTCCGTACCTTTCGGCTTGATGGGAAGTTTCTTGTTTGCCCGTGTGGCAGGATTGGAAAACAACATCTATTTGCAGACGGGAGCCATTATGCTGATTGGCCTGCTGGCCAAAACGGCCATTCTGATTACAGAGTATGCCATTGAACGCTGGCGTAAAGGAATGGGCATCATTTCTTCTGCCTATTCGGCTGCCCAGGCTCGTTTCCGTCCCATCATCATGACCGTGTTGTGTATGATTTTCGGTATGCTTCCGCTGATGTTCTCATCCGGTGCCGGAGCCAATGGCAACAGTTCGCTGGCTACGGGTGTCGTAGGAGGTATGCTGGTGGGTACGCTGGCTTTGCTCTTCGTGGTGCCTGTATTCTTCGTGGTGTTTGAGTACTTGCAGGAGAAGCTGCGAGGTCCCATGCAGAAAGAGCCCGACCAACAGATTGTCTACGAGAAGGAACAGACCTTGATTGAAAAAAGTGCCTTTAATACAGAAAAGTAAATGGAGTCGTCTATGAATACGTCAAAAATAATTGCATGCAGCGCAATGCTTCTCTTGAGCGGTTGCGGAATCTATACTAGCTATGAGCCTCAGACTTCAGTCCCTGAGGAACTCTATGGGGAGGAAGTGAATGTTTCCGATACGGTAAGCATCGGAAACATTCATTGGAAGGATTTCTTCTCCGACCCTTATTTGCAAGCGTTGATTGAAAAAGGACTGGCGCAGAACACCGATGTGCAGACTGCCAGTCTGCGGGTAGAGGAGGCCAAGGCTTCTTTATTGTCGGCCAAGCTGGCTTTTCTGCCATCGTTTGCCTTGTCTCCGCAAGGAGGGGTCAATACGGTGGAAGGCAGTAAGGCGTCGCATACCTATACACTGCCGGTGACTGCCAGTTGGGAGCTGGATATTTTCGGCAAGTTGAGGAACGCCAAGCGTCAGGCTAAAGCAGCTTATCTGCAAAGTGAAGATTATAAGCAGGCGGTATATTCCAGTCTGATAGCCAATATTGCCAATACGTATTACACCTTACTGATGCAGGATGAGCAGCTGGAGATTTCCCGGCAGACGGCTGAGACATGGAAGGAAACAGTGGCTTCCACACAGGCATTGATGGATGCCGGACAGGCGGATGAGGCGGCTGTTTCACAGATGCGGGCTACTTATTACGAAGTGGAGAATTCGGTAATTGACTTGGAAGAGCAGGTGAATCAGGTGGAAAACAGCCTTTCCTTGTTGCTGGCGGAAACTCCTCACCGGATAGCTCGGGGAAAACTTTCCACACAAAGTTTCACGAAGGATTTGTCGGTAGGCATACCGCTTCAGCTTCTCTCGAACCGTCCGGATGTGCGTGTGGCGGAACGCGATGTGGAACAGGCATTTTATGTGACCAATCAGGCCAATGCTGCCTTTTATCCGGCGATTACGCTGAGTGGAAGTGCGGGTTGGACCAATTCCGTAGGGGGACTGATTGCGAATCCCGGTAAGTTTGTGACTTCTGCTTTGGCTTCATTGACCGAACCTCTGTTCAACAGGGGGACGCTTATTGCTCGTCGGCGCATCGCCAAGGCACAGCAGGAGGAGGCACTTCTGGCTTTCAGACAGAAATTGCTGGATGCTGGAACGGAAGTGAACGATGCATTGGTGTCTTATCAGACCAGTAAGCGGAAAAAAGATAATTATGAGCAGCAGATAACCGCACTGGAGAAGGCTTTTACCAGCACTTCACTCTTGATGGAGCATGGGAATACGACTTATCTGGAGGTGCTGACGGCTCATCAGACGTTACTTGGCGCACAGCTGTCGCAAACAGCCAACTGCTTCAAGGAGATACAGAGTCTCATCAACTTGTATCAGGCGCTGGGTGGCGGACAACATATTTAGTACTCTTTTTTTTAGTTTCTATTGTGTGGCGGGCGAATGCCTCTTGACTTGTTTTTCTCATTCTCTCTCTCATGCTTATATTCATTTTCACATTCATGTTTACCGGGGAAGACAGTCAAGGACATTCGCTCTTGCTTTTATAGCTTTTATCGATGAATGTTATCGGGAAAAAGAGTTTTTTCGATAGATGGAGATTGGAACCGACCGCTTACCTTTGTTTCCATAATCATGAAAGGAAAAGGGAAATGAAAGAAATGAATCGTTCACGTGAGGCGGTTGCACGGTTTCGCCTGATACGTAACTGTATGTTTTTGTCCGGATTGTCGGTTTTTGCCCAGTTGTATTTGTTTCAACCTATGCTTTCGGAAATATGCCGGAACTTTGGCGTCAGTCCGGCAGAAAGCAGTCTGTTGGTGTCGGCTTCTACTGCCGGCATGGCGTTGGGGCTGATTGTTATGGCCTTTAAAGCTGATTCCGTGTCGCGCGAACGTCTGATGGGAGTTTCGTTGCTGCTCTCTTCCCTGTTGACCATCGTGTCTGCCTTCACTGGCAATTATTCCCTTCTGCTGGCCCTGAATCTGTTGAAAGGAATGGTATTGGCCGGGGGGTCGTCGGTGGCGTTGGCCTATCTTTCAGAGGAAGTAGATAAAGCTATGATTGGGTTGGCCATCAGTTTGTATTTGAGCGGGAATACCCTAGGCGGAATGTCGGGACGAGTGGTTGCTACGCTGGTGTCCGGATGGGGTGGATGGCAGTCGGCCGTATGGTTGATTGGCATTGTCAGCCTGCTGCTGGGTGGATTGTTCTGCTGGAAGATTCCTGCCGGGAGAAATTTCTCTGTAGTGTCCGTATCTTTCCGGGAAAAACTGCGTCAGATGCGTTCTCTTTTGACTCGGAGCACATTTCTTTCGATGTATCTCATCGCTGCGCTTTCCATGGGCATTTTTGTGAGTATCTACAATTATCTGTCTTTCTTGCTGGAGGCACCTCCTTTTTCATTGCCCCATCACTGGGTGGCACTGATTTTCACCATGTATGTGGCAGGAATCATCGGTTCGGTCGTGGCCGGAGGTCTTTCGGACAAGTATAGTCCGGAGATGCTCTTGCAAGGTACGTTGGGACTGATGGGAGTCGGGATGGCGTTGTTGCTATGGATGCAGCTTTGGGCCATCGTGCTGGGATTAGGGCTGATGACTTTTGCTTTTTTCGGGACCCATACGCTGGCAAGCCGGATTGTATCGGTGCACGCCGGGCAGATGAAAAGCAGCGCCACCAGCATTTACTGGTTGTTCTATTATGCTGGTTCCAGTCTGGTAGGTTCTTTTTCCGGCATCGTGTTGTCGGATTACGGATGGGGAGCTTTCATGGAGTTTCTTTTTGTGCTCTTAGCTATGGCGTGGATTATTGCTCTGATTGTCTTGTGGCTGTTTAAGGGGAAGAAAAGTGTCTATGTATGGATTGCCAGGAGGTGATATGAACAACGGCCTGCCTTCAAGATTGTGTACTCGAAGACAGGCCGCTGAAATGTGATTGGATTGGGTTTTATTCAAAGATAATCTTACCAAAGAACTCCGGACAGTGGAAACAAGGTTTCGGCAAATCTATGGGATTCCATGACAGGAAGTGTGGGGTATGTTGTAAGTCTCCGCATTTGTAGAAATTGGCATAAGCGGTCAGTCCTTTGAAGCCCTTCAGCTGATGGCGGAAGAAAGCTTCTTTAGGGATACAAAGAGCCAGTTGCCAGCTACATTCTCCTATGCGCTCTTCAAACGGAGCTTTTTCAAGTGAACTCCAGCGGTCTACCTGCTGGAGAATGTCTTGAGGAGCATGAGGTCTGTCGCCTGGTTGTCCGCCACCGATAAGGAGGGTACCTCCGCAGTTGCATTCAAAATTATAATACACGTTTTCTTCCTGATCTTCCGGAAACTGGAAGAAAAATTCGCAGCAGGAATCTTCCCATACTCTGCCGTTATCTTCGGCAGCTATGGCTCGTACGCTTTCTTCTTTCACGCGATAGTTCAACAGAATGAAATCGCCTGTATGAGCAATGCGAAATGCGACCTCCGGACAGTAAGGATAATCTTTCCAGTTCACGCAGGAAACAGGTTGGAACTTTATCTGATGTTCATCGAGCAGGGCCGGAATATTTGGGGCGGCTACGCGAGACTGTCCGGTAATTTCGGGTACATGTAATTCTTTCATGATTTTCGTATTTAGGATATCGAATTAGAAATTTAATTTTGCTTGTTCAGAATAATAAGGGCACCGATGACGCCTGGAATCCATCCGCACAACGTGAGGATAAAGACAATCAATACCGAACCGCATCCTTTGTCGATGACGGCAAGGGGCGGAAAAATAATGGAGAGAATGACTCTGATGAATGACATTTCTGTGTTGGTTTTATAAATTTGCAGGAAAGTTAGGGAAAAGATTTAGAACTGGCAAGAATTTAAGGAAGATTCGGGGAAGAACAAGAGGATAAAAAATATCCTCCCGAGGACTTCGGAAGGATATTTTGAAACTCGTACCAAGGAATCCGGTACAAAATATGCAGTAAACTTTACAACTTTCGGTGTGTATGCTGGCATCCTTGCCCGCAAAAGGGGTTACTTGCTCATTAGCCGAGCATTACGTAACCCCAAATCATTGAATCTCCTTTGAAGATCTTCTGAATGAAATTTTTCATCGTTTTCATGTTGTTACCCTTTCTTTTTAGTGAATAAAAAACTTTAATACCTTTCAATCTAATCTAAAAAACATCGTCTCTCGACGAAGTTGAAAACAATCTTATAATCTAAAAAAACAATCTTTCTACTTTGTCAATCGTTGAACTTCCGTTCTTGATTACGCTGCAAAGATAGGGCTTTTTGATATAGAATATATGCTTTAGAACATAAAAATGAGAAAAGGGTATGTTTTATTGATGTAGGTCAAAAAAACGGTCAGTTCTGATGTTTGACGGCACACCGGGCACACACTCCTTTCACGATGTAGTTGACTTTTCGGGCAATGAATCCTTCGGGAAGATTGATGTGTGGAATGAGATCTTGATTCAGGCAATAGGTATTGTGGCATACTTCACAGTAGAAGTGGCAGTGTTCTTCGCTTTCGTTGCACTGGCCATGGTTGTGGCAGATGCAGTATTTGTGCGAACCGCTCCCGTCGTCCACGCTGTGGATGAGATGATGCTCGTGGAAAAGGACGAGGGTGCGGAATATGACTGATTTGTCGATGCTGTCGAGCTGTTTTTCCAACGTGCCCAGGCTGAATGTGTCGGTTTGGGAGGCAATGGCCTCATAGATGAGCAGTCGGGTGGAGGTGGGCCGGATGCCGGCTGTCTCCAGGATTGTGGCATAGTCTTCTGTTTTCATAAAAAAGGATGCTTATCTTGTGACTTGCTGCAAAGATAAGCATCCATTTTGGTAACCAGGTTGTTTTTCAGCCAGGTTTTATTCGTTCAATCCCAGTTTTTTCTTCAGTTCCTTGGTCAAGGCATCCTTGTGCAGAAGAATATAGATGGTTTTGGCACGTACATAGCTTTCCGACATGTTCAGGTAGCCTCCGAAATCGTTCCGGTCGGTACCCCAGGAGTTCTTGGTAATGTAGTACTTTGTGCCGTTCTGGTCTTTGGCAATGCCGGTGAGGTGCATCAGGTGGTCATCGGTAGTGACAAAGCCCTCGTATCCTTTCTGACGGATTTCGGGTGTCACTTTCACTTCCGGACACGGATATTCAAACTTGAAGGCTTCATCCAGTCTCTCTTTGGCATCCATGCTTTGCCAGCGGGCAAAGTCGGTGTCTTTCAGGTCGACGGTACTTTCTGTGGCCGGATTGATGGCTACTCCGTGCTTGAAGGAGAATCCCTTTTCACTGACATCACCGTCCCAGCATACGGTATATCCGTTTTCCAGGGCATGGTCGGCGGCCTGCATCATCTCGTCGAGCGGCAGGTTGTACATCTTGGCATGTTCCCAGTTGTCAGGAATCTCCAGCTCAAACGCTTGATAGTAAGGCTGGTGGGTGAAGCTGGTCAGCATGACATAGTCTTCCGGATGGATGCCCAGGCTCTGTGCAAAGGATTGTGGAGTATATTCTTTGCCTTTGTAGGTGAACTTCTCAGGCAGTTCGCCCATGTAGATGTCGAACAGGCTCTTGATCAGTTTTTCGTATTCCGGGCTGCGCTGGCGCAGCTGGATGGCTTTTTCGGCAATGACTTCCATATAAGAGGCCAGTTCCTTGTGGTTGTGTGTGGGAGAATTATAGTTGATGCCGCTGTACACTTCTTCCGGCACGATACCTACTTGCTTGAAGGCGGTAAACCAGCTGGGAGAGATACTTCCCTGGCCGATATTGCCTTTTCCGTGGCGCAGGTAATTGTCCTTCAACTGGTTCATGTATTTCTGACGGACGATGTACATTTCCGAGAGGTCGAATTCGCCTTTTCCTTGGCGGAGGAGTTCGGCTTCGATGAACGAAGTGGTGGCAAAGCACCAGCAGGTACCGGTAGCTGCCTGATTTTTGACCGGAGTCACTTTTTGGTTGGTGACGGTAGTAAATTGGTAGCCTTCGGCTTTAGGCTGTGCCTGAAGAGTGGCCGAAGCAAGAAGTAATGCAGAGATAAATGTCACAGTTTTCATATCTTTTTCTATGTTTTTTACGTGTATTTAAATTATGGAATCAGAATCCGAAGCGATAGTCATTCCAGTATTTGGCAGTCATTTCGTCCCAGCGGAGCAGGGTAGCTCCGATAAAATCCATTGTGTAGTCGGTCAGATAAGCCTTGGCGGCATCTTCTCCCTGGCTCTTGACTAGTTCCGCATAACGCTGTTCCACCATCGGCAATTCTTCCAGTCCTTTCCGTTCAAAGTGCATCTGGTTCTTTTCCATGATTTTCCGGGCATTTCCCCATCTCACGGTAGCCAGCTTGTTGGCCTGACGGTAATGCCACAGGGCTGCATCCAGACGGTAGCGGTGGTTGCCGCAAATTTTGAACATAGCGGGCAGGTCGGTCGTACCGCAGAAGATGGGCACGCGCGGACTCTGTCCGGGGTTGTCCATGGCAAACCAGCAGACACCTCCTACAGCATCCGGGAGCCAGCTGCGCAACTGGATGACGGTGGAGTAGGCACATTGCGGCACGGCTACGTTCCGGTTGGCCGTCACGCTGCCCTTTTGGAGTGCATTGTACAGCTGGACTTCATCAGTACGCATCCACGGGTTGGCGCGCGGGCTGGTGATGGTGTCAGTCTTTCCGGTCTTCCGGTCCTTGACAGCTACTTTCAGATTCTTTGTTACGCTCCATTCCGTACCTTCGTACGTCTGTCGCAAGTAGGCCATTACGTCGGCATTGCTGATTTTCTTTTCCGGCTTTACGCTCAGGGGAAGTTCCTCATCGTCCATGCTGAGCTTGAGCGATGGGGCCAGTGTGCTTAGAATAAAGAATTCCCGGATGCTGAATGCCTGCATCTTGCCGAAATAGTTCGGGCCTCCATAGGCTTTCCAGAACTTGAAAGGTTCCTTTCCGTCCCACAGCTTGAGTTTCTTGGCCACGCTGAACACGTTTTCCGAAGCCATGTAATGGTCTGTATCTTTCAGGTTCAGTGTGCTGATGCGGGAAATGTTGGCCGAAACTCCGACCTCGTCATCAGGAATACGGACGGCAGCCCATACACCGCCAATCTGGTCGGGACCTTCACCGAAGATTTCAAAGTGCCACACTTCTTTCGGGTCGGCAATGGTCAGACATTCGCCCGAATCACCATAGCCGTATTCCTTCACCAGCTTTCCCATGAGTTGAATGGCTTCACGGGCTGTGGTGCAGCGTTGCAGCGCCACGCGGGCCAGTTCTTCAATCATGAACATTCCTTTGGCATTCCGCAGGGTATCCCGTCCGCTGATGGTCGTTTCCCCCATGGCCAGCTGCTTTTCGTTCAGGCACGGATAGGCCGTATCCAGAAAAGCGTAGGTATGTTTGGCTTGTGGAATCTGCCCTTTTACGCTCAGATTGGTTTGGTCATTGACTGATTCCGTGTGCATGCGTCCATCGTAAATGTTCATTACCGTATCGTTGGCAAAATCTGCCGCCGGCACGATGTTTACCCACGTACGGTACCAGCTGTCGCACGTGTGGCTCGTCATGACAGAACCGTCGGTTGAGGCCAGTTTCCCCACCATGATACTGGTACAGCAATCCGGATCGCGTGGCAAAGTCTGTTGTGCAAGAGCAAGGTGGGAAAAGGTAATCCCAATA
Source organism: Phocaeicola fibrisolvens (assembly GCF_025567125.1). Taxonomy (NCBI): domain Bacteria; kingdom Pseudomonadati; phylum Bacteroidota; class Bacteroidia; order Bacteroidales; family Bacteroidaceae; genus Phocaeicola; species Phocaeicola fibrisolvens. The sequence goes on from NZ_JAOQJI010000065.1 coordinate 15,301, forward strand.
AAGAATAAAATGTTGCTTATTTTCATATTTTCATATTAAAATGATACTTGCTCGCAAAGATAATAAAAAAGGAGAAAAAGGAATAAGGATATTCTTCGTAAAACGGTTGAAGAATGGTAGGTCTCCCTGTGTTTTCTTCTTGGCGATTTAGGAAAGAATGTACAGCACAGGCATAAATTTATCTCGTCACGAACGAGTCGAGACCTCGTCACGTTCGTGTCGACCTCTCATCACGTTCGTGACGCAGAGAAAACGCATCAATCTCCGATATTAAGGAAGTTAATTGTTTCCAGAATAAGTTTCTCCATGAAATTCTCATCCCATCC
>NZ_JAOQJI010000066.1:0-15483 GCF_025567125.1 Phocaeicola fibrisolvens
CTCGACTTTACATTCTTGGGTGTAAAACTGGGTGTTTGTTTTGCAATTTGCTGATTTTCAGCGTTTGTTGCGGAGAGACAGGGATTCGAACCCCGGGTACCTCGCGGTACAACGGTTTTCAAGACCGCCGCAATCGACCACTCTGCCACCTCTCCAAAACTCTTTTTAGGAGTGCCTCGTTTATCGAAGACGGTGCAAAGGTAGGCATTATTTTTTATTTAGCAAACATTTTCTGAAAAAAATCGTCAGGATGAGGATATGGAGTAGGGTGAATGAATATTCCGAATGTAAAAATTGTCGTATTTGAAATAAAAAACAAGATGGAATAATAGGTAGCCCTGCATTCCCTTTCGAAAAATGATTATCTTTGCGCTACTTTTTACAGAATATAGTTTTATCACATCACCAAGTGCATATTTATGAATAAGAAGATTTTTCTTAGCTGGCTTTTAATGGCCATTTTAAGTTTGCCGGTATTCGCCCAAATACAAGAACCGGTGAAGTTTAAAACCGAGTGGAAATCTGTATCCGCTAACGAAGTAGAAATTGTGTTCACCGGAAAAATGGAAAAAGGGTGGCATGTGTATTCCACGGAATTGCCTGACGGAGGTCCGGTATCAGCTACTTTTAATGTAGACAAGCTGGAAGGAGCGGAACTGGTAGGCAAGTTGAAGCCCGCAGGTAAGGAAATTGACAAAATGGACCCGATATTTGGCATGCAGGTCCGTTTTTTCGAAGGAACAGCTACGTTTGTGCAGAAACTCAAACTGAAAGGAGGAAAATATGAAGTGAGCGGTTATTTGCAATATGGCGCTTGTAATGATGAGAACTGCTTGCCTCCTACCAATGTGGACTTTTCGTTCAAGGGAGAGGCAGCTGGTGGACAGGCGGCAGCATCGGCTACTGCTGAAGCCGAAACGTCTGATACGGCAGATTCCGATTCATTGACACTGACTCCGCTTCAAATAGGTACGAACTCGAATAATGTGGAAACCTCCGATTACTGGAAACCTGTTATCGAAGAGCTGAAAACATTTGGCGGAAATGTGAATAATGAATCACGCTCTTGGCTTTATATCTTTTTTGCTGGTTTCGTAGGTGGATTGCTGGCATTGTTCACTCCTTGTGTATGGCCCATTATTCCGATGACTGTAAGTTTCTTCCTGAAACGTGCGAAGGACAAACGGAAAGGTATTCGTGATGCATGGACGTATGGAGCTTCTATTGTAGTGATTTATGTGGCTTTAGGACTGGCTATCACCTTGATCTTTGGAGCCAGTGCCTTGAATGATCTCTCTACAAGCGCTATCTTTAATATTTTCTTCTTCCTTATGTTGGTGGTGTTTGCCGCTTCTTTCTTTGGCGCATTTGAAATCACACTTCCTTCAAAGTGGAGCAACGCCGTGGATAGTAAGGCAGAGCAGACAACAGGATTGCTGAGTATTTTCCTGATGGCCTTCACCTTGTCACTGGTTTCTTTCTCTTGTACCGGTCCGATTATCGGTTTCTTATTGGTGGAAGTTTCTACTTCAAATAGCATTGTTGCTCCAGCCATCGGTATGCTGGGATTTGCCATAGCATTGGCCTTGCCTTTCACCTTGTTCGCATTGTTCCCGTCTTGGCTGAAGTCCATGCCGAAATCTGGAGGATGGATGAATGTCATCAAGGTGACGTTGGGATTCTTGGAACTGGCCTTTGCGTTGAAGTTCCTGTCTGTGGCCGACTTGGCGTATGGATGGCGTTTGCTCGACCGTGAGACCTTCCTTGCTTTGTGGATTGTGATTTTTGCTTTGCTGGGTATGTATTTATTGGGTAAAATTAAGTTCCCGCACGATGGAGATGATAATAAGGTAAGTGTGCCGCGGTTCTTCTTGGCACTTTTCTCATTGGCATTCGCTGTATACATGGTACCTGGATTGTGGGGAGCTCCGCTGAAAGCTGTCAGCGCCTTTGCACCGCCTATGCAGACACAGGATTTCAATTTGTATAAGAATGAGGTGCATGCAAAATTCAATGACTTCGATGCCGGCATGGAATATGCCCGTCAGCAGGGGAAACCGGTAATGATTGACTTCACGGGATATGGTTGCGTGAACTGCCGTAAGATGGAGCTGGCCGTATGGACCGATCCTACTGTAAGCAAGATAATGAATGAAGACTATGTACTGATAACCCTATATGTGGATGAGAAAACGAAATTACCGGAACCCGTGAAGGTGACAGAGAATGGCACGGAACGTACATTGCGTACGGTAGGTGACAAATGGAGTTACCTGCAGCGTTCTAAATTCGGAGCCAATGCCCAGCCTTTCTATGTGTTGATTGACAATGAAGGAATGCCGTTGAACAAGTCTTATTCGTATGATGAGGATATTCAGAAGTACGTGGAATTCTTGCAAACAGGATTAAAGAACTATAAAAAATAATAGATAATGATTTCGCAGTCAGAAAGAGAACGTATTATCGCACTCATCAAGAGGGAAGTCGTTCCGGCTATCGGCTGTACGGAACCCGTAGCTGTAGCTCTTTGTGTGGCTAAAGCTACGGAAGTTCTGGGATGCCGTCCGGAAGCAATTACGGCTCAGCTTAGTGCGAATATTTTGAAGAATGCCATGGGAGTGGGAATCCCTGGCACGGGGATGATTGGGTTGCCTATTGCCATTGCTTTGGGAGCTTTAAAAGGCAAATCAGAATATGGTTTGGAAGTTTTGAAGGACATTACTCCGGAAAGCGTGGAAGAAGGCAAGCAGATGATTGCCGGTCAAGGCATAAAGATTGAGCTGAAAAAAGACATTGAAGAGAAATTGTATATTGAAGTGACTTGTACAGCCGGGAAGGATACGGCTACGGCTATCATCAGTGGAGGACATACGAACTTCGTATATGCAGAACGGAATGGTGAGGTTTTGTTTGATCATAGAGAAAAGGCAGGAGCTGAAGCGGATGTGGAAGAAGTCGATTTGAATCTGAAGAAAGTGTATGATTTCGCTACGACTGCTCCGTTGGATGAAATTCGTTTCATTCTTGAGGCAAAGCGTCTGAATCTGCAGGCAGCGGAACGTTCTTTCCAAGGGAACTATGGTCATGAGTTGGGCAAAATGTTGCGTAGCAGTCAGCAGGAACAGCATATCATGGGTAGCAATACGTTTACCCATATCCTTTCTTATACTTCTGCCGCATGCGATGCCCGAATGGCTGGTGCCATGATACCGGTGATGAGTAATTCCGGAAGTGGAAACCAAGGTATTGCAGCCACACTTCCTGTGGTAGTGTTCGCTCAAGAGAATCATAAATCGGAAGAGGAGCTGATTCGTGCTTTGATTTTGAGTCATCTTACGGCTATTTATATCAAGCAGAATCTAGGCCGTCTGTCCGCGTTGTGCGGTTGTGTGGTAGCTGCCACAGGCAGCAGTTGCGGAATCACTTATCTGATGGGAGGAGAGTATAAGCAGGTAGCTTATGCCGTACAGAATATGATTGCCAATCTGACAGGTATGATTTGTGACGGAGCCAAGCCGAGCTGCGCATTGAAACTGACCAGCGGGGTTTCAACGGCAGTCTTTTCTGCGATACTGGCGATGGAAGGGAAGTGTGTGACTTCCGTGGAAGGCATCATTGAAGACAATGTGGATTTCAGTATTCGCAACCTGACTAAGATCGGTTCGGAGGGAATGAATGAAACCGATAAGCTGGTATTGGACATTATGACTCATAAACATTGTGATTGAGTAATAGGGAATGAAACAAACTGCAGAAACAGACTACATACAACAGCTCATCTCGGAGGGTGAGCATGTACATCAGGATTTTAAATTTGCCATATCCGATGTAAGGAAAATAGCCAGAAGTTTGTCTGCTTTTGCAAATACCGAAGGAGGACGGTTATTGGTGGGAGTGAAGGATAACGGCAGGATTGCCGGAATTCGTTCGGAAGAAGAAATTTATATGATTGAAGCGGCTGCCACGATGTATTGTCGTCCTCCGGTAATCACGGAAAACCGTGTGTACAGGGTGGATGGAAAGGATGTGCTGGAAGTTGAAGTGAAAGAGTGCGCGTGCAAACCGGTTTTAGCCGTCGATGAAGAGGGTAAGTCTTGGGCTTATGTGCGTATAGCCGATGAGAACATTTTGGCATCTCCTGTCCACCTTCGAATCTGGAATCATGAGAAAAAGGACGAAGTGGTAATGACCTATACCGACAGGGAAAAGCGTTTGCTGGAGGTATTGGGTAGCCAGGGGCTGCTTACATTGAATAGGTGTAGCCGCCTAGCTCGTCTTTCCCGTCCGGAAGTATGTCAGTTGTTGGCCGATTTTATTCGTTTTGGACTTGTAGAGCAGGTTTTTCAGGAGCATACTTTCTTTTACCGTCTAAAAGAAGATGCCGTGTGGGAAGATTCCCTTTTTCCGGAAGTAAGCCGATGATTGCGTTGTCGGTTTTTTGTATTATCTTTGTATCCGTAGAATTTAATAAAAAGACATTATGAGTATATTTTCGAAACTTTTTGGTAAAAAAACTACCGATGGAGCTGACGAAACGGTACGTGTCGGTGGCATGGAAGATTTCATGACCTTGATTCGTGTGTATTATCAGGCAGTCATGGCGGCTCAGTTGGGTATCAGTAATATTCATTTCTTGCCGGATTTGGCTGTATTCAAACGTACGTTGAAGGTACCAACTCAGAACAATAAGTTGGGGATTGCGGAGCGTGCACGTTGCCGTAAGATGTTGATGGATATTTATGGGTTGGAGGAATCTTTCTTTAAGGAAATAGACGGGTCTATTAAGCGTAACTGCCGCAATGTGAACGATATAAAGAATTATCTGTTTATGTTCCAAGGGTTCAGTCAGGATTTGATGATGGTGATTGGAAACCTGATGCAATGGAAGTTTCGCACACCTGGAGTCTTCAAGAAGTTGTTGCGCAATATGACGGAAAAGGCCGTACATGACATTCTGACTAAGGTGGACTGGAAAGACGATGGGGTACGTAAAACGTGTGGAAATATTCGTCAGTATCAGCATGCGCTCGGTTATTCGGAGGCATGGATGACGGAATACGTTTATAAGATTGTGTTGCTGGCTAAAAAAGAACCGAAACCAAAGGCATGACAGTGAACGAGAATCTGCTTTCAGGAGTGGAATGTCATCCGCTGGAGCCTTTTTTGCCGGAGAATGCGGTCTTGTTGATGTTAGGAAGCTTTCCTCCACAGAAAAAACGATGGAGCATGGATTTCTTCTATCCGAATCTTCAAAATGATATGTGGCGTATTTTCGGGCTTATTTTCTTTGGCGATAAAGAACATTTCCTTAGTCCGGAGAAAGTTTTTGACAAGGCACGTATTGTAAGTTTTCTGCAAGAAAAGGGGATTGCCTTATATGATACAGCTTCGTGTGTCCGCAGATTGCAAGACAATGCTTCTGATAAGTTTCTGGAAGTGGTTACTCCTACCGATATAGACTTGCTTCTTCAGCAACTTCCTGCATGTCGGGCAGTGGTCACTACCGGGCAGAAAGCAACGGATGTATTGTGTGAGCAAATGGAGGCAAAAGAGCCGACGGTGGGAGGAGAGAGCACGTTTTATTTCAGGGATCGTAAATTATCTTTGTTTCGGATGCCTTCTTCCAGTCGTGCCTATCCATTGAAGTTGGAAAAAAAAGCAGAATATTATCGCCTTATGTTCAGCCGTTTATCTTTGTTGTGAGAAAAAGACGGTAAAATATTTGGCAGAATCTCTTGCGGTTTCCAAAATTTGTACTACTTTTGCAACCGCAAACACGGGAATAGCTCAGTTGGTAGAGCATCGGTCTCCAAAACCGAGTGTCGGGAGTTCGAGTCTCTCTTCCCGTGCCGAGATAAAAAGCTGTAACTGAATAAGTTGCAGCTTTTGTCCGTTTATAGGTCGGACAAATTTCGGACAACCAATTTTCATGATGTCAAACCGTACTGCGTTTTCGAATTCGAAAAACGTAGAAAAAAATGTGTTCATCACTTAGAAAAAACGCATCGATTCAGAGTGTAATTTCGTACACAGAACCCAAGTTACATACTGGTAAAACATGGTATATTGACTTCACGGCATACGATCCGCTGGAACAGAAAATGAAGCGGAAAAAGTATATGCTGGATGGAATACCCAAGCTGACCGACCGTCGCCGCCGGGCAAATGAAATCATCACCAATCTTAATGTAAAGCTTCGTTCCGGATGGAATCCCTGGGCTAATGTAGAGAACTCCAGGCAATACACCCCGTATATAGATATTATCCAAAGGTATCATATATATCTGGGCAAACTGTATGCAGCTGGCACCATTAAGGAGAATACCCTGAAGGATTATGAGAAGCGCCTGCGGGTATTTGAGGAGTATACAGCCAAACATATTCCGGCCATCGTGTATGCGTATCAGATTGACCAGTCTTTCATCTCTGACTTCTTGGACTACGTGCTGCTTGACCGGGATTCATCGGCCAGAACCCGGAATAACTACCGTACCTGGTTGTCTTCACTCTGTAACTGGATGATGGAAAAGCAATACCTTACTCATAATCCGGTTGAGAAGATTCGACAGCTGGCAGAAGAAGAGAAGAAACGTTCTGCCCTGACGGTTCCGGATATTCAGAAGCTCAGGAAGTATCTCCAGAAAGAGAATCCGCATTTCCTGTTCTTGTGTCAGTTTGCTTATTACACCTTTATCCGTCCGGATGAAATCTCCAATATCCGATTGGCTGACATCAACCTGAAGGAACAGAAAGTATTTATCGGCTCCAGTATCAGCAAGAACCGGAAGGATGGCATGGTTGGACTGAATGATGCACTGATTAAGTCGATGCTTGACCTGGGCGTTTTTAATTCTCCCAATGATTATTATCTGTTCGGTAAGGGCTTCAAGCCCTCACGTGAGAAGGTGACCACCCGTGTGTACAGGAATTACTTCAATAAGGTCAGAGCAAAACTGAAGTTTCCGGACAGCTACCAGTTCTACTCTCTGAAGGATACCGGTATCCGTGATTTGGCCAACGCTGAAGGAATCGTCATAGCCCGTGATCAGGCGCGTCATGCGGATATTTCTACAACCAATAAGTACCTGAAAGGGGCAGACATGACAGTGCATGAGGAGACTAAACATTTTGAAGGGAACTTTTAAGTGAAAGGGTAATCTGATTTGAGCTGCTTTTGTTTATTGGTCCGCTAAATAAAATATCCCCTCAGCTATTTTATCAATGCCTTTTGATGATATTTTATAATGTATCTCTTTGCAATAATATTTTTTGTTGCAAATTAGAAAAATATTATTCAGTTCATAAATCCTGTCTGCAATGAATTTGAAATGATATTCCAAGGACGTATCAATGGATCTTTTACTTTTGTATATTTGGTTGAACAAACCATTATCTCCATCTAATATTAAAGAGTATGATGGTAGCTCCAGTATGGATTGTGAACCGGTCATGGTAGTAGGTTTATTTATGAAATAATTATCATGGCATGACATGGGCATCTTGTCCCAGTACGCTTCTTCGTGCTCCCCTGTACCCTTGTTAAGCGCTACACAGACTCCGTAATATATGCCGACATATAATTTATCAGGGATGTCACCTTTTACATCTGCGTTGCCATTGATCAGGTCATTGATTGCCTGGCTTTCCGTTTCAGAACGGACTTTTTTTATAGCAGGCCCTATCAAGTAATGGCTGGTCGTTTTACTGTATATTTCGATTGCATCTACTTGTGCCGGTATAATATCGAAAGAAGTTTTATTTTGACTTGTCGTATCTCCCGCATCTCTCAGCCTGTCTACGATTCTTAATCCTTTTACACTTTCATCGTTGATAGTATATTCTGAGACCACGTATTCCAGGTTGTAGTCTGTTGATGTCAGCAGATAGGGGCCTGAAAAATACTGGTCGTAGTTTGTCTTGAAGTCTCTGTACGAATCTTTCTGTTCTATCGTGCAGACTTCGCGTATGCCATCTTTTAGTTTGAGGTAGTTGTAATAGTCTTCACTCGGAAGATTGTAAGCTACGTTGTCATACGCATACGAATAACTCGTATCGGTGTCATATACTTTCTCCAGTTCATCCTCTATCACCTCATTGATAAAGATGATACCTGCGTTGTCAAAGTACCGGTCTATGTTCACTATATTGTACACTCCATTTATCGAATCAATGGATACAATGCATTTGAAGAATACTTCTATCTGTTCGAGAAATTCGTTGATTGTCCAGTCTGGAAGCAAGTCTCCCGGGTTGCTATTTTTATAAGGGTTAGCTACGAATATACGGCACCAGGTGTCGTTTTGCTCCAATTCGTTTTTCCCTTTTGTAAACCCCAATTTTTGTAATAAGTTATCAATGTAATATAGCAGATAATATTGTGGAGCGATATTGTTTGCTCGTGTAAACGTAATATCTGCACCAACTTCTACCATATTCAATATATTGGAGTTCCCATCCTTGTCTATATAGCTGATAATTGGCGTATACACGGCCTTGTGGGCAGGATAACTCCCGAAGAGGGTATTAATAGCCTCACTGGGTAATATTGACATTCCATCAAAAGGGAGTTGTCTTATACAGCTATCACCACCTTCATAATTCAGCTGCGAGTTACCGGCTATAATCTGAATCTTTGCTGTATAGGATTCTATTGAAAGTATTACCTCAATGCCATTAATCGCACACAGTCCGTTCACAATCAGCATAGCCTTGCGGTTTTTTATGCGGGTGGTTACATCTAATCGGTTGATATTTTTGTATATCTCACGATTGGCAGGGTCTCGCAAGTCTATTTCAATATCATAGGTATACGAGCCAACTCTGGTAAAGTATGGATTTTCTGTGACAAGCTCGAGTTCAAATTCACTCGGTAACTTCACTTCTTTAGAATCGATAAACAGCTGTGTCATGATTTTATTGTTCGTGTAACGTTTTTCTTCATTTTTTCTACTAACTGTTGCGCTTCATTTACGCCCATTTTACCAGTCGCTTTAGTATAGGTAAATATCGGCTCGTTTAATCTTTTGAGAAGTTTCTCCATGCATTTCATATTTTGCAGCATGACTGCCGTTGATTCCTGGCTGGATGATTCGGCAGTCTGATAGTAGTTGTTTGTTGTCATTCTATTGGTAGGTGATAATACGGCTGATACGTCTTTTGCAGTCAGGCTGCCGATGGTATTGTTTCGCTGTGCCTGGTCTATCAGGTCAAGAACCGGATGGATAGCTGGATTCTGGACGGCGTAACGGTTGGCCACAAATTCTCCGGCATGGACTATTCCTTTGGGTTCGTCATGTCTTCCGGAGCCGGTGTAGCCACCTTCTTCAAACCCATTTATTACAGCCTTTGCCGTTTGGAAGGCTGCAGTGATTAATGCAATTTCAGCTGCAGCTTTAGCTAGTCCGATGAAACCTAGGGTTGCAATATTTTTCATTTGCGTTTCAGCTATGTATGCAATCATCATTTTTTGAAGGCTGTCCAGGATTATTTCCAAGGTTGCTTTCATGAAGTCACCCAAGGACGTTTCGGAGTCTGTCAGCATTTCTGCGAATGCTTCGCCAAACTGCTGACCTATATTCTGTGCGAAGGATAGCTGTTCTCTTATCTTTCGCTGATTTTCTTCATAATTCTTACGGGATTTTTCAAGGCTCGCCTGTTGTTTTTTGTCAATAATCTCAGCTTTCTTTTCTTCGGAAATTTCAGAAGAAGAAAGTACCTGGTCGTAATATTCATTCTGAATATCGAGTAGCTGCTGACGGTATTCCTGTTCTGATGAAAGTCCGGCATAATGCTTCTGTGTCACACTTTCAATCTCCAGCTGGTACTGTTTCTCTAGGCGGGTAAAGGCTTCTTCAGATGCTTTGTTGGCATCTTCTTCATCCAGCTTGTTGCATTCTTCTTTGTACTTGATTCGTGCTTCGAGAATTTTCTGTTCAATCTGCTGTCGTTTCTCCGGTTCCAGTCCGGCGATTGCCATCATGTTCTCAAGGTGACGCATCTCCAGGTCTTCCATGAAACGGGTGTATTCCTGCTGTGTCATCTCATCGCTGGCCAGATAGGTGCGTTTCAAATCGGCCAGTTCATCGTAATAACGCTTGTTTTCTGCGGTGGACGCAATCTCTGTCGTAGATGGTTTGTTATCTGTCCGAGTTGTTGTTATATCTGTATTAGTATTACCATTTTTATCTGGAGTTACGATTATTTCGTCTAATTGATTGACAGCTTTCTGATTTTCTTTGGTCTTGACGATTAAAGCACTAAATTTATTCTCTATTTCTGCGATACGATCATAATCATTTTTTACTATAGATACATAATCTTTTATAGCATCTTTAGCGTCTGACAAGTCATAGAGTTTTAATGAATTGCCATACTTCTTATATAATGATTTGGACACGGCATCTGCAATCTGTTTTTCCGTATATCCTTTTTTTACCATATCATCTACATAGCCTATAACTACATTTCTGATATTATCAGTTGTAGATGAAGTTAGTCTACGTGATAAAATGCCTTGAAACTCAGCCATGGAATCGGCTCTATCTTCAAGGGACTTATTTGTTATGTCTGATTTTCTCTTTTCTATTTCTTCTAAGGCTAATTTATTCTGTATGGCTACAGAAACGTCTTTATAGGCTTTTGCTATATCACGAACAGAGTCTTTTTCTGAAAGAAGATTATCCAAATAACCACCATATTTGTCATTGAATTCTTTTATAAGCTCGATTCTGCGTCTGCTACCTTCATTGGTATTTCTGATTGCATCGTAAAGTTTGTAAAGCTCCGTTTGTTGTTGTGTGTTGTTTGTAGAAAAATTTTTGAAGGCCTTGTCTGCGTCACTTGTATAAGTTATTAACTTATATATACCAAATCCCAACGCTGTTACTGCTGTCGATATGGCTGCGAAAGGATTAAGTTTTAGGGTAGTGAAGAACATCTTCAATGCTGCTACAGAAAGTCTTATAGAAGTTGTAAGATTGGACATTCTCGTGGTTAGCAAGAACATTGCAGAAGCCTGCAGATATGAAGCTGCTGTCACTGCTTTGCTCCATGTTACTTTGGCCTTATCTACTATAATACTTGCAGCTTTTGCATCTTTAAACTTCTCTTCCCATAATGTAGCCAGTTTTAGAGCTGCCATATATGTGCCTAAACTTCCAACTGTTAGTATAATGAGATCTTTGTATTTGATAAACCAGTCAATCAGGGTGGGGAGGGACACGATGATTTTCGTAGTCCAGCCGGTAAACAGTGACAACGACGGATTGAGCCGCTCCATCAGTTCGATGCCGGCCTCCTTGATGCTGTTGCGGTACTGTGCCATCTTCGCCTCGTTGGTGTCGGAGTTGATGGCTGCTTGTTCCATGGCGATGTTGGTATCCGTGACAGCTTCTGTGTATTGTCGTACCTTATCGGCATTGTCTATCAGGATGGTGGCAGCCGAGTAGGCTTCCTCACCAAACATGGTTTGGATCTGTGCAGCTGTCAGTGACTTTTTGTTCAGGTTCTCGAGCGCAGTCTGCAAGCCAACCACTTTCGGATTGGTTTCGTCCGGCCCCGTCTGCAGTACCAGGAAGAACTTGCGTAGTGCGGTACCGGCCGGCTCTGCCTCCAGTCCTTTTTCTGCCAGCATCTGGATGGTACCCTGCAGCTGCTCGATGCTCACTCCGGCACCGGAGGCGGCTACACCCGCATTCTTGATGGATGCAGCCTGAGCGGAAACATCGGCTGCACCTTCTTTGGAACCGGCGGCCAGTACATTCACATAGCGAGCGGCCTGGTCGGCTGATTCTCCGTACATATTGAGGGATACGGTGGTGGCTGTCACGGCATCCTTCAGGTCGATTTTAGCGGCAGCGGCCAGTCGCATGGCTTCGATGGTGACGGCGTTCAGGGCTTCTTTATCTTTTAGCAGCTCCGGTTTCTTGGAACCGATAAGCATGTACGCCTGAAGGATTTCGTCTGATGACTGACGGATGCGCAGACCGGATTCGTCCATGGTCGTGGATAGCTTCTCGGCCTGTTCTGTAAGCCACTGGATGGATGAGTCGTCCAACCCGGTTAATGCCTTCAGTTCTGCCTGAGAGGACTCCTTTGAGTCGCGGTTGTTGCGAAGGGTATTCAGGGCCATAGACACACCTGTAATGGTGGCTGCACCCGTCGCCAACAAGCCGCCCCATTTCGCAAAACCATTGTTGAAACGGGACAACCAGCCTTCAGTCTCCTGTACTTCCGTTTTTATCTTTTGAAGCTCAGCTGTTACCAGCTTGGCCTGCTGCTGGTAGTATTTCCACTCGGCAGACCCTCGTTTAATGTAACCGCTATTCAGCTGGCGATTGATGGCTGTCAGTGTGGCGCGAAGTTCTTTTGGGGTTGCTTTGTCGAGGTTATTCATTACCTCGGTAAGTGCCGTAGTGTCTTTTTTCAGTGTCTTAATCTGGGCTTCTGTCTTGCGAAGTTCAGAAGTGACCTGTTTGATTTTAGATGTGTCACCAGCCTGGTAAGCATCTGCAAGTTCTTTTTTTAACCCGGAAGCTATCGTTTCCAGATTTTTGAGCTCCTGCTTTGCTTCTTCACCGTTTACGCGGACCTCGACGGTTGCTACCTGGTCTATAGCCATATTATTTCTTGTTTAAGATTACACGAATTTTGTACACAGCAAACAGCACGAAGAGAATAAGTACTACGATGGTGAATACCATACAGAACTTTTGCCATGTAGAAAGTTTCTTTTCCACTTCAACCTTCTGCTCTGATTTTTGAATAATCGTACTGTCTTTTCCTGGAATAAATATCGTATCTGAAGGAACCTTGAAATTTGCCATCAGGTTGCCGATTGAATCCAGTTGAAATTGTAGACGTGCGTTTTCTGACTGTGCCATGTCTAACCAGGAAAGTACGACACGACCATTTGAGTCACATTCCAGTAAGGCTCGGATGGATGCGGAGTCAGCTGGCTTGAAAACAGGTATCAGCTTGTCGTGTACGATGATTTGTGTATGCTCTGAAGCGAGGTGCTTCCCGGTTTCACAACTGAAAAGCACCGTACTGAAGATAATTATGAAGAAAAGTATATTCAATGATTTCATAGCAGCTCCCATCCTTTTTCTACGTCTTCCATTACAGCTGCTACTCCGTTTTCCACTTGTGAGATAGCGGCAGCGAAGGCACACATGGTTGTCTTATCCTCCACATCAGGAACGTAGGTTGTCGGGACCTGCATTTCCTGGCATACACGTGAAATATAGCCGGATGTGTTGTTTTCTGTTCTGGGTGCCCACCGGCTGATGAAATCGGCAATCGTCTGGCAACCGTACTTCAGTCGGTAGTTCTGCAGCAGCTTGATTAATGCCCGATAACCGTGGGCCATGTCTTCGAATTCTTCGAAGGTCTTGTCTTGTTTTTTAGATGCAGGAACCTCCCCCTGCCAGTCGGTTGTATCTGAGTTGCGGATGTTGCCTGGGTTGTTATTACGCAGGCCACGTGGTTGTGTTGTCATAAAAACTTTTTTTATAGTTAATAATCATTTGGCGGTTGTCTTTTCCCGCATCCTCTTACATCACATCTTTTTACAATCAGCTTTTGATTTTCCAATTCCAGTGTCGTATTTTTCTCCATGAGCTCGCGAATTCGCAGGCGGTCTTCATTCTTTTCCGCATAAAGCTGGTCTATTTTTTTGTCCTGTTCCTGTACTTTCGCTTCTTTTTTTTCATAAAGTTCTTTCCATTCTGCTGCATAACTGGTAATGTTGTCCGTTTCGGCTTTACGAGCAATAGCTTCTTCCTTTCGAGCAGTTGCTTCCTCTTTTCTACGTCGTGCGTCATGAAACATGAATACTCCTATTAGCGGAAGGAATATTGAAGAAAGGATGCTGCTGATTGTATTAACGATATCATTTAAAAACTCCATATAGGTAAATAATCAGAACCGCAATCATAGGAAGGAGTACTCCGGCTAAAATGTCCAGCCAGTCCCACTTTCCACCAATGCTTTTTTGAATATATTCTACTGCACACATAGCAACAAATACGCATATTGCACCAGTTAATGTAGCTTGTAGGATAGTCATGGTGGTGAGAAGAAGGACTGATCCAATCCAAATGATAAAAATAATGATACCTGCTTTGAGGTGTTTCGGGCGGTTACTAATCTTCAGCCACTCGAACAGATTCGATAAATTCGTCATACTTTTCATTGATTGTCAATCAAAATTATGAAGTTTTCGTGGTGGGTAAAAAGACATAATAAAGTAGAAAATGGGTAGAAAAGGACAACTAGTAGTCCTATTTCTACCTATTTTCTACCGAATCTTGAATACTGCACGTAATTCCTTGAAATCATGAAACTACGCAAGTTCCGGCAGAACTTAGGACGGGTGGGCTTACCATCAGCTTCCTGAATGAGTCCGGGGACACTGAAAAATGGGAGTTCGGCGGTGGTTCCTGGGCGATTGGTGGGTTTTCGCAGGTAGGAGCTAAGGAATTTTACAAGTTAGACAATGAAAAATTAAATAAAAATAATCCAGAACAGTCCGCAATCAAAGATAGTTCAGATACTTTCTATTTTGCAGACTCAAAGGGAAATGTTATTGGGAAACTGGATAAGGACGGGTTTAAGGCGATAGAATATCTTCTGAAGGACGGTAAAAAGTTATCAGAAGTGTTGCTATCAAAAACTGAGACTGATAATGATTCCGAATCACGGCTGAAGGATAATTCTGACTCTTTTATCTTTTGTGATTCAAAAGGAAATGTAATTTGTCAGATATTAAGAGAAGGTGTTAAGTCTCATGATTTTATCCTGAAAAACGGGAAAAAATTATCAGAAATAGGTGTGGAGCTGGAGGGGAAAGTAAACAAAGAGGAAGGGAAAGGTCTTTCCTCAAATGATTTTACGGATTCATATAAGAAAAAGATTGATGATATTCAGGCTGGTGGAGGTGGAGGGGCTGACGACATAATTAACAGAATGGATGGTTTCTATTTCTGCGACGGAAGTGGAAATGTGATTCTTAAAATAACATCAGACGGAATATACAACAAGGACGGAACGCCCTTGAAGAATGATGGGAATATCCCGACGAGCTGCATATATGGGAAAAAACTGTACACTCTCTGTGATTCGTTAGGAACAGCTAATATATGGCAGGAAGAGTTTGCAAAAATAACAGGTTGCATTTTTAACGGTAATGAAAACTACAATCAAGGTAATGCGTTCAATTTGTCGGAGGGTGGCACACGGACGCTAGGAAATGACAGGAAATGCGGCCAGATGCGCGCCTTGAAACTTCTAGAACTGCATCCTGACGCTGATGTTATATTCTATGAAAACGTCAACGATACATCTGCGAAGAGAGGCTCTATATCTGACGCACCCTTCATGCTTTCACAGATGGTGGATTATAATGGAAATATATATGGGAGTAAAGAAGAAGCCCAGGAAGCACTATCTGACGTAATTGAAACGGTTGCGGAAAAGAAAGTG
>NZ_JAOQJI010000067.1:0-15152 GCF_025567125.1 Phocaeicola fibrisolvens
GACGATAGGATTATATTGAACCCAATCCTAACTTCTTACTACAGAAGTATTTATCAAGCGACCAATCTGGGCGCACGTGCGATTATTTGCGTTGTCCCAACTTGTCGTCCAAGTAAAGAATGCCGGCTGCATCACCACATTTCTTAATCTTTTCAAGGATGTTCTGAGCAGTAGCTTCTTCTTCAACCTGTTCACGAACATATCCCCACAAGAAATCCTGTGAAGCTTTATCTTTTACTTCAGAAGCTACGTTTACCAGTTCATCAATCAGTTCAGATACGTGGCATTCGTGCTGGTACACATGTTCAAAGACTTCCTGTACGCTTCCCCAGCCTTGCGGAACGACATCAATCTTGTCTACCTTTGCGGCTCCCCCACGCTTAGCCAAATAATCGGCCAAATCGTATGCATGCTGCAACTCTTCCTGTGACTGCAGTCTCATCCAAGAAGCAAAACCGTCGAAACCTTCTTTCTTCAAATAGAAAGACATGGACAAATACAGGTTAGAAGACCACATCTCGGCAGTAATCTGCTCGTTGATGGCATTTTGTAATTTTTCTGAAATCATAGTTTTATCTGTTTGGTTAAGTAATTCAACATCTGACAGATAATGAACAAATTCAATGCCAGAGAGTAGGTCTGCCAAAATGTCATCGATTCATGTCCAATGACTGGAGCATTCGGGGTTTCCCCCAGAAAAAACGGGATATCCGCAGCTTGTCCATACACCAGGCTATTGCAAAGGAACCTATCACGCAAATACAAAGTGAGACACACAGAAAAATCATCCCGGTTCCGTCGAAAGCAAACACCTTCACCAACGGCTTCACTGCCATTGTAAAGACCGGAGAAAAGACCAGCAAGATGAACGTATGCGAACCGATATAACCCAGCGAATGTTTCACTCCCCCCGGAAGATACCGGAACACGGCCAGCAGCAGACTCATTACCAGGTAGGTCAAAGCTACTCCGGCCAGTGAAGACTTATCCAAATTCACTTCCTCGGAAGCCAGCCAGACAATGGGAAGAATTGCCCAAAAGGAAGGAGCAAAAAAGGTACGGAAATCCACGGTCGTCCGTTTCAATGCCACACCTGCCATGAAATAAAGTGCATTAATCAGGGACAGTACACCTAAAGCTGACAATACGGCATAGCACAATGCCAGCAGAATCAGTACTGACACCGTACGGTTCCATCGTCCAGCCAGTTTATCCACTCCCCAATACGTCAGTCCGCACAGCATCAGGGTATGCAGATACCAGTAAGGTCCCAGCGGATGAAGGAACAACTTATCGAGCCATAACGACACGCTCAGATGCCCCACTGATTCCCGGACGGGAAGTATGGAGGACATCACGACATAGCCGGTTTCCATCACCGCATAAGGGACAAAAATCCAGCCCATGCTCCGAAGAAACAGACGGCCCTCCTTGGCGATGTTCATTACATAACCGGAGATAATAAGAAACGCAGGCATGTGGAAAGTGTACACCAACGACTTGGCATAGGGATACTTGTCACCAATATAAACCAAGTGAAAAACAATCATCAGCAAAATAAATACGGCTTTCAAGTAATCAAGCTCTGCGATACGATTCTTCATGGGAGCGAAAGATTGGTTTGTATATAAAAAAAGGCTGACTTGATTAAGTCAACCTCTTCGTACCCAGACCCGGTACAAGGCATAGAAATCATAGGAAAATAAAAGAATTTATCTTCCTTATTATCAATTATTTGCATCTTTCTTATTTTCTCCATTTTTGCCATATTTTGCCCATTTTTCGTCATTAAGTACACTTTTAGTACACTTTGAAATTTCATTTTCTTTTGCACCTTTGCAATATCGAAAAACAAAAGAAAATCAATTATTTAGCGTAATCACCCGGTTATGGTACCTAAATCGGGATAAAACCTCTAAACAATGGCAAAGTTAGAAAATAAAACGAAAGAAAACCCTAAATTGGAGCAAAATAAACTGTCGGACGGCAGAATTAGTTTGTATCTGGAGTATTATTTGGGTAGAGAGGAAAAGCCTGTATTGGATGAAAACGGTAATCAGGTGTATTATGAAAGCGGTAAGATGCAGGGAAAGCCGAAGTTCGCTATCAAGCATCACAGGCGAAAGGAGAACCTCAGCCTGTATCTGATAGAAAAGCCACGTACCCCTGCGGAACGCCAGCAGAACAAGGAAACACTGGAGCTTGCTGTAAAAATACGTGCCGAGCGTGAACAGGAGTTTAAGGAAAGTATGTTGGGCTATCGCCTGAAAAAAGACCGGAACGTGAATTTCTTGGATTATTTTCAAGCCTATATCAATGACTATACCAAGAAAGACATTCGGATGGTGCAAATCGCCCTAAGCCGTTTCAAGGACTTTTTGAAGGAGCATTACCCGATGCACGAGTTCGGCATCAAGCCGGAACTTATCACGAAGGACATGATGGAACAGTTCGTAGCTTATCTGCAATCCCGGAGCGTGGGCGAAGGGGCTAAAAGCATCTTCCAGCGTTTCAAGAAGGTTATCCACTATGCGATTGACCACGATGTGATGCTGAAAGACCCCTGCAAAGGCGTTACCTGCAAGGCGGATAGCCAGATACTACGCAAGGACGTGCTTTCGCCGGAAGAAATCCAGCGGTTGATTGCGTGCCATTATGACAACGAGAACCCCAACGTAAGGCGTGCGTTTATCTTTTGCCTGTATTGTGGCTTGCGCTTCTGTGATGTGAAAGACCTTACCTATAAGAATATCGACTACGCTAATAAGCTGCTAAAATTTGAGCAGAACAAGACCAAAGGTCATTCCGCCAGTAGCGGTGTGGTCATTCCGCTCAATGACGGTCTTCTTTCGCTTGTGGGAGAACCGCCGGCAGACGGTAACAAAGACGCTCTCATCTTCAACCTGCCTTCGTATGAAAGTTGCTGCAAATCCGTCAAGCGTTGGGTGAAAAGAGCCGGGATAGATAAGCACATAAGCTGGCATTGCGCCCGTCACTCATTCGCCGTGAATATCCTCAACAATGGGGCGAACATCAAGACGGTTGCCAGCCTGCTCGGGCATAGCGGACTGAAACATACGGAGAAATACACCCGTGCGGTGGATAAATTGAAAGAGGAGGCGATAAACAGCCTGCCGGAATTAAAGTTTTAACCATAAAAGACTTACCTTTGCAATTATGGACTTTGAAGCATTAGTAAAACATATCAGCACGATACAAAGCACGTTGCAGGCGCAAGCCGCACACGCTGTAAACCTCGCCCTGACTGCCCGCAATTGGCTCATGGGCTGCTATATCGTGGAGTTTGAGCAAAACGGTGAAGACCGTGCCGCATACGGCGAACAACTGTTGAAGAAACTGGAACAGCGGTTGAATGTCAAAGGACTGAACGAGCGCAGGTTTCGTGAGTTCCGGCGGCTATACCTTGTTTATCCGCAACTGAAAGAGCCTATCGCACAATACATATTGGCAGGAAGCGAAATTCGGCACACACTGTCCGCCGAATTCACAGACCCAATTCGGCACACGGTGAGTGCCGAATTACAATCCGTTAATAATCAACCAAGTGAATGGAATACACAAGCTGATAGATTATTTGAAAGATTACCGTATTCTCATTTAAAGTTTATTTCTAAAATAGAAAATCCGGTCAAACGTGCTTTCTATGAAATGGAAGCAATAAGGGGTTGTTGGTCAGCAAGAGAACTGGAGCGGCAAATCAATTCCCTCTATTACGAGCGCAGCGGATTGTCGAAAAACAAAGAAGCCTTATCTGCTTTGGTGCAACGGCAAGCCATGCCGCTGCAGCCCAAAGACATTATTAACACGCCCGTTACGTTGGAGTTCTTGGGATTGAACGACCGTGCTTTGGTAACGGAAAACGACTTGGGGCAATCCATTCTGGACAACCTGCAACGCTTCCTGTTGGAAATGGGACATGGCTTCTGCTTCGAAGCACGCCAAAAGAGAATCCTGATAGACGGGGATTATTTCTTTGCCGACCTCGTGTTTTACCACCGCATTTTGAAATGCCATGTCATCGTGGAATTGAAGATAGACAAGTTCCGCCACGAATACGCTTCGCAACTGAACCTATATCTTAACTACTTCAAGGCGGAAGTGATGCAACCCGACGACAATCCGCCTGTCGGCATCCTGCTTTGCACCGAGAGAAGGGCGACACGTTGGTAAAATACGCCACTGCCGGATTAGACCCGAACATCTTCGTGCAAAAGTATATGATAGAACTTCCCACTGAAGAAGAAATTAAGAAGTTCATTTCAACTGCAAACTATTAGCAATAAAAAACACTACTGGCGAAAAGAAGGAAAGCCATTCTTTCTCTTTTCGCCAGCACGTTTATTACTGCCAACAAGAATAGGTTTAGGTTGGTTTGGATGTATATACAAAAGACAGAACTAAACCGTAAATGCAGACGATAATTATAGCAAGTCACTTATGATACATTCTGTTCTTCCAAGACTATATTAGCATTATTATCGCATTTTTCAGGCTTAATCCGCTCTATACGACGAATATGTTTTGCCCTATTAGCTATAATTAACGGTACACGCTCGACAACAACAACCGATGTGTCAAGCCCCAACGCACTCGGTTCTCCAATGCCTATCTTTCTAATTAAGGCATAAAGGCTCATCAGCAAATTTTGTCGGCGGTTACGGGAATCTTCAGGATAATATATCCGGTGGATAATAATAAAGCGAAAATCACCCGGTATGCCATTCTTATGCAATGAAGGATAAGAGCTTGTTAGTTCTACTTCACCATCCGCAACAAGGTCATCAACTACTTGTCGTAAATAAAGGCTCACGCGCGGTTCTATACGAAAACCTATACGCATGGTTATACTAAACAATGTCCCTTTTATTAATGTGGAACAATTATATTCAAGTGTGTCTGGTGTATCCACAAATTCAAGGTTAATAAGCCAATAATGATCTGCCCGTTTAGGCTGCTTATTAATTATGGAATACAACAATTTATCGTCCACACAACCTTCTTTGTCTGCATGATTCACATAGACAAGATTAGAAGCATATTTGGATATGCTTTCGTCCGCCTTAATATCAGAAATAATGTTGTAGTATTCACTTAACCGTTTGGAAGACATATGTTTTCGACGAATTTTGTTGGCACTTACCCATACAAACATGATAAAACATAATAATCCACCTATTAACAGCGTAAACCAACCTCCGACCATAAATTTGGACAGGTTTGCAGCAAGGAAAATACCTTCAATAACACAATATCCGCCGACAAACAGTATTGATAGAATGCGTGGAATGTTATGCATATGCAAATAGAATCCCAACAACAATGTTGTCATCAACATTGTAATAGTTATGGCAAGTCCATAAGCGGCTTCCATGTGGGTGGAATCTCGAAACAACAATATAGTAAATATTACTCCAATATACATTACAAGGTTTACCATTGGAATAAATGACTGACCTTTTACGTTGGTAGGGTGCTTAATACGCATACGAGGCCAGAAATTCAAGTTCATAGCTTCATTCAATATGGAAAATGAACCGCTTATTAGAGCTTGGCTCGCAACAATAGCTGCCCCGGTAGCCATTGCTATGGAAAACAACAGTATTTCTTGTGGCATGATTGAATAAAATGGGTTCACTGTACCTTCTGCACTTTCCGGATGATGCAATACCCACGCTCCTTGCCCCAAATAATTTAGAATAAGCATCACCTTTACAAATATCCAACTGACCGTAATATTTCGTCTGCCACAGTGCCCTAAATCAGAGTATAAGGCTTCTGCACCAGTGGTACACAAGAAAACGGCACCCAATATCAGAAACCAGTGGGGGGATTCCACTAATAACCGTATGGCATAGTAAGGATTGAATGCCTTGAATACTTGAGGATAGGAAGTCAGACTGATAGCTCCGGCGATTCCAAGAAGCAGGAACCAAAGTAGCATAAATATGCCAAATGACCGTCCTATATTTTCTGTACCAAAACGCTGAACGAAAAATATAATGGTAATAATGGTCAGTGTAATAGGAATCACAGGCAGATGCGGACTGATACTTTCAAGTCCTTCTATGGCAGTTGTGACCGTAATGGCTGGAGTGATAATACCATCAGCAAGCAAAGTGCTCGCACCGATAATGGCAATGATGTAAATCCACCTTCTTCTGTGGCGGCGTAAAAGGGCATAAAGCGCAAGTATGCCACCCTCCCCGTTATTGTCGGCACGGAGAGCCACCAGCACATATTTCACCGTAGTCTGAAGAGTAAGCGTCCATATGATACAAGACAATGCGCCTAAAACATAATTTTCATCAAGAGCTTCTCCAGTATGAATGATGGCTTTCATAACATAGAGTGGCGATGTTCCAATGTCACCAAAAACAATACCCAATGTGATGAGTAACCCGGCAAATCCAAGTTTATGATGAATATTGCCTTCTTTTGATAAGTTTGCCATAAAAAGTAGTTTTTTGTTCTACATATATTTGTTTTCCTTTTAAGCGGCGCAAATATAAAATAAAATCTTAACAATAAAATTTCACTTTTCTTTTTTCGTGAAAAATATCATATAAACCTTGACGATGGTCAAGGCTTGTCTAAAAAAAAATAGTCTGTTTGAATTACGTATAACTATTAAACTCAAAAGCCGAAGTTATGGGACTTATCCTTCACCTCGGCTTTTTGCTATTTACTGATTTCCTAACCTATCAGCTTCCTTTTTCAACTGCTCAACCTGCTCATTAAGCAGCTTTGCCCGTTCCAAGGCTTCCGCCTGCCTGCGGCAACGTTCCTCAAAATCTAGTACCGAATCCGTCAGGTTGCGGATAAAACGCTCGTCCCGCTGCCACTTGAACTTATTCTCCAGTCTTTCAAGGGTATTGCCGTCCGCTTGTCCCTGCATCAGCAGATAACGGTATTTCATGTCGTTGTCCTGCAACTGCCCCATCCGTTCAGCCAGACGGACATTCAGGAACAGGGACGTGGCACAGACAATCAGACCTGCCGAAAAGAGGAATAGCTTCGGGCGTACCAAAGAAGTTACTTTGTTGTAAATCCGCCGATGAAACGGTACGGGTTTGGCTTCTTCTTTTTCTGCCATGCGCTCATCATGGTACCGCTTCATTGTTTCCAGCATTTCCTTGAGACAGCCGAAAGTGGCTACTACATAATTCTTGACCTCCCCGAAAGATTGCCGTTGTTCCCTCTTTTTCTTTTCGTCAGGAAGTACACTTTTAGTACGCCCGATAAAAAGAAAAACCCTTGATAATCAGTCGATTATCAAGGGTTTGAAGTACCCAGACCCGGGGTCGAACCGGGATGGATGTTACTCCACTGGTGTTTGAGACCAGCGCGTCTACCGATTCCGCCATCTGGGCATTTGTTTTCGTTTGCGTGTGCAAAGGTAAACACATTTTCTCGAACCCACAAGTAAAATGACATTTTTTTATAAAAAAATCCCCGGTTATCCATTCTTTCAAACGGACAACCGGGGGTTTCAACCTATTTCATTTATTTCTGACGGATGAAAATGTTAATCGGGGTTCCCGACAATTTCCATCGTTCACGAATCTTGTTCTCCAGGAAACGGCGATAAGGCTCTTTCACATACTGAGGCAGATTGGCAAAGAACACAAACGACGGTACCTGCGTATTCGGCAGCTGGGTAATATATTTGATTTTAATATATTTTCCCTTATTTGAAGGAGGTGGATAAGCCTCAATCAAAGGCAACAGTTCTTCATTCAGGCGGGCTGTCGGAATACGAGTCGTACGTGCCTGATAAACTTCCTTCGCAGCCTCCAGCACTTTCAGAATACGTTGCTTGGTCAATGCTGAAGTAAAGATAATCGGGAAGTCCGTAAAAGGAGCCAAACGGTTGCGGATAGCATCTTCATACCCTTTCATCACCTTGGCCGTCTTTTCTTCTATCAAGTCCCATTTGTTTACTACCACTACCAGTCCCTTCTGGTTGCGTTGTACCAGTGAGAAGATATTCAAATCCTGCCCTTCAATACCGCGAGTCGCATCCAGCATCAGAATACACACATCCGAATTTTCAATGGAACGGATGGAGCGAATCACCGAATAATACTCCAAGTCTTCACTCACCTTGTTTTTCTTACGGATACCCGCCGTATCTACCAGGTAAAAGTCGAATCCAAACTTATTATAACGAGTATAAATAGAATCGCGTGTAGTTCCAGCAATTTCGGTGACAATGTTCCGGTCTTCTCCGATAAATGCATTGATGATAGATGATTTTCCGGCATTCGGACGTCCTACCACCGCAAAACGCGGAATATCTTCATCCAGAATTTCCGGCGTATCTTTCTTGAACTTGCTCAACACCAAGTCCAGCAAATCGCCTGTACCACTTCCACTCAATGCCGAAACGCAATAGGGGTCTCCCAAGCCCAACGAATAAAACTCGGCCGCATTGTATTGCAAGTCATTATTATCCGTTTTGTTGGCCACCAGCAGTACCGGTGTCTTCGAACGACGCAAGATTTCTGCCACTTCCATATCCAAGTCGGTGACACCGTTCATCACGTCCACCACAAACAGAATGACATCCGCTTCCTCAATGGCCAGCATCACCTGCTTGCGGATTTCTTCCTCGAACACATCATCCGAGTTCACTACCCATCCACCGGTATCTACCACTGAGAATTCTTTTCCCAGCCATTCCGACTTTCCATACTGTCGGTCGCGGGTTGTACCGGCCTGTTCATTCACAATCGCCTGACGCGTTTTGGTCAAGCGGTTAAACAGTGTCGACTTTCCCACATTGGGACGTCCTACAATCGCAACTAAATTTCCCATAATTATCTTTATTTACGGCTTCGCAGCCGATATTAATCCAATTGATAACCAAAATTCTTCAATTCCTTATCCGAGCTTCTCCAGTCCTTGTCCACCTTTACAAAAGTTTCCAGGTAAATGGATTTCTGGAAGAAATGCTCCAGTGTCTTGCGGGCTTCAGTAGCCACTTTCTTCAGGGCTTTTCCCTGACGCCCGATAATGATGCCTTTCTGCGATTCACGTTCCACATAAATCACGGCATTGATATGAATACTCTTTGCATCTTCCTTAAACTGCTCCACGACCACTTCCACTGAATAAGGAATCTCCTTGTCGTAATACAACAAGATTTTCTCACGGATAATTTCTGTCACAAAAAAACGTGCAGGTTTATCCGTCCACTGGTCCTTTCCAAAATAAGGAGGAGAGTCGGGCAACAGTTCCTTGATGCGTTTCATCACCACATCGACATTAAATTTTGCCATGGCCGAAATCGGGATAATTTCTGCCTGAGGCAACATTTCATGCCACTCATCCACTAATTTCACCAGATTTTCCTGATTGGTCAGGTCAATCTTATTAATCAGCAACAAAACAGGTACTTTCAAGGCACGTACCTTTTCCATGAACTCCGCATTCTTATCCGGTTTTTCAATCGTATCGGTAACATACAGCAACACGTCTGCATCCACCAGCGCCGATTCCGAAAAATTAAGCATGGACTCCTGAAGCTTGTAATTAGGCTTCAACACCCCCGGAGTATCAGAGAAGACAATCTGCATATCGTCCGTATTGAGGATTCCCATAATACGGTGACGCGTTGTCTGAGCTTTGAAAGTCGCGATGGAGATACGTTCCCCCACCAGCAAGTTCATCAATGTAGACTTTCCGACATTCGGATTGCCCACAATATTCACAAATCCGGCTTTGTGCATAAGTAAATATTCGTTCACAGACAAAAAAACGCATCGATTGGGATGCGTTTTTTATCTGTAGTGTTAATTCTTTCTTTATTTATTTCCATCATAACCCCACTTCACGTAGCTGGCACCCCAAGTAAATCCAGCACCAAACGCCGTGAAGATGATATTGTCACCCTTCTTCAACTGCTTTTCATAATCCCACAGACAGAGCGGCAACGTACCGGCGCTGGTATTACCATAACGCTGGATGTTAATCATCACCTTGTCCAATGGAACTTCCAGACGAGAAGCAACCGCATCAATGATTCGCAGGTTTGCCTGATGAGGAACAATCCAGTCGATGTTGTCCTTGTTCAGACCGTTTCTTTCCGCAATCTGAGCCGTTACATCCGACATATTAGATACGGCATATTTGAATACTGTTCTACCTTCCTGATACAAATAATGCATCTTGTTATCAATGGTGAAGTAAGAAGGAGGACAAACCGAACCACCTGCTTTCATGTGCAAGAACGGAAGTCCTTTGCCATCCGTACGCAGGATTGAGTCCATGATACCATAATCTTCCGTAGTGGCTTCTACCATACAAGCCGCAGCTCCATCCCCAAAAATCGGGCAAGTGGCACGGTCTGAATAGTTCACCATAGAAGACATCTTATCTGCCCCTACAATGATAATTTTCTTGTGACGCCCCGACTGAATCATACTGGCAGCTGTTTCCATGGCATACAAGAAACCACTGCAAGCAGCCTGCAAATCGAAAGCATACGCATTCTTCAGTCCTAATTTGTCACAAAGAATAGAAGCAGTAGAAGGGAAATGATAGTCAGGAGTGGTCGTCGCCACAATCACACAGTCAATAGAAGCCGGATCCGAATCCGTTTTCTGCATCAACTGCTTAGCGGCCTTACGAGCCAAATATGAAGTTCCCAAACCCTCTTCGTTCAGGATACGTCGTTCTTTCACCCCGATACGAGTCATAATCCACTCATCGTTGGTGTCAACCATTCTTGACAATTCTTCGTTTGTCAGAACATAATCAGGTACATATCCACCGACTCCGGTAATTACTGCATTTATTTTTTCCATCATTTCTTAATTTCGTGGCCTATAAAAAAACAGCCGGGGAGCCGAAATGGCTCTCCGGCTTTAATTTCCCTAGAACATGCAAAAGATGTTCAACAAAGCGTCAAGTTATTAAAAAGCAGCTTCTTTTTCGATAGCCAACTTACCTCTGTAATAACCACAAGCCCCACATACTGTGTGATAAACATGCCATGCGCCGCAGTTCGGGCAAATAGCCAACGTAGGAGCAACTGCCTTGTCATGAGTTCTTCTCTTCGCAGTTCTCGTTTTTGATTGTCTTCTTTTAGGATGTGCCATTTTTCTAAACTTTTATTTAATTATTATCTAATATTTTCTTCAATTCGTTCCATCTCGGATCCATCTCACGTGCTTCAAACGCGTCATCATCCAAGGCCTCCTCATCGTCCAGGCCCATTTCATTCATTTCTTCTTCCTCATCGACTGAAGTACGCAAATGTTTGTTCAATGCCCCCATCATACCCTTATTACATTTTCCCGGGGCGTGCACATGCTTCATCGGTAAACTCAATGCGATAAACTCGTACATAAACCAAGCGACATTAATATAGCCGTCTTCTTCAGGCACAATCACCATATCCTCCTCGTCTGAGAAAGCTGCCCCTAATTTGACTTTCAACGTATCATCGGTCATTACCGGCAATTCCAAGTCATCCAAACAACGGTCACACGGGACAATTACGGAACCTTCAATATGGAAAGTGAGGACATAAACACCCATCGTTTTTCGTACGTTCAACTGCACTTGCAATTTTCCCTTCTGAATTTCCGGGGCGTCAATATCCGCAAAGAACTGATTCGCTAATAAAAACTCATAATCAGCCGAGTTTTCCGTCATGTTCTTCAATTCTATTTTATATGTACTAAGTTTTCCCAAGTCGCAATACCATATAAATCGGGCGACAAAGATACAAATAATAATTCATTTTATCTAGTCTTTCCGCTTTTTATTTATTAAAAATGCTTGTTTAACACACTCAATATAGCTTTCCTCTTTCTAATATAAAAAAGGTATACCACCATTTCATATCTGTTTTTTTACTTCCAATAGCTAACTTACATGTTCCGCTTTACTGCACAACCCCAAAAAGAGTATACTTTTAATTTAATTAACCCTTAAATTATAAATAAATTATTATTAAGTGCACACTTAATTAGTAAATTAATTAAATTTGCAGCACATATCAAAGAAATCAAACCTTATTCAATATGTTAACTCAAATAATTAATGCCCGCATTTTAACCCCGCAAGGCTGGTTAAAAGACGGTTCCGTACTCATCAGAGACAATAAAATCCTGGAAGTAACCAATTGTGACCTGGCTATTGTAGGTGCCACACTAATTGACGCCAAGGGAATGTATATCGTACCGGGAGGAGTTGAAATCCATGTACATGGAGGAGGCGGACGCGACTTCATGGAAGGAAGCGAAGATGCCTTCCGCACGGCAGTCAAGGCGCACATGCAACATGGAACGACCAGTATCTTCCCTACTCTTTCATCTTCTACCATTCCCATGATTCGCGCCGCAGCGGCTACCACGGAAAAATTAATGAGTGAACCCGACAGTCCGGTTCTTGGACTTCACTTGGAAGGACATTACTTTAATATGAAGATGGCAGGCGGACAGATGCCGGAAAACATCAAGAACCCTGACCCTGAAGAATACATTCCTTTATTGGAAGAAACCCATTGCATCAAACGCTGGGATGCAGCGCCTGAGCTTCCCGGAGCCATGCAATTCGGTAAATACATCACCTCAAAAGGTGTATTGGCAGCAGTAGGACATACACAAGCTGAATTTGAAGACATCTATACGGGATTCTATGCAGGCTACACTCATGCTACTCACTTCTACAATGCCATGCCGGGATTCCACAAACGTCGTGAATACAAATACGAAGGTACTGTAGAAAGTATCTACCTGATGGACGATATGACCGTGGAAGTAGTTGCCGACGGTATTCATGTACCTCCCACAATTCTTCGTCTTGTACACAAAATAAAAGGAGTAGAAAAAACAGCCTTGATTACCGATGCACTGGCTTGTGCCGCAAGCGACAGTAAAGAAGCTTTCGATCCGCGCGTCATCATCGAAGACGGTGTATGTAAACTGGCCGACCGTTCTGCACTGGCTGGTAGTATTGCCACCATGGACCGCCTGATTCGTACCATGGTTCAGAAAGCCGAGATTCCACTGGAAGATGCAGTGAGAATGGCTTCCGAAACTCCGGCCCGCATCATGGGAGTACTCGATCGGAAAGGTACCCTGGAAAGAGGAAAGGATGCCGACATCATGGCCCTTGACCGTGACCTTAATGTACGTGCCGTATGGGCTATGGGTAAGCTGGTAGAAGGTACCAACACACTTTTTTAACTACTAAAAAAATTCGACGATTATGTTGACACAAATCATAAATGGCCATATCCTTACTCCACAAGGATGGATGAAAGACGGTTCCGTACTTATCAGCGACGGAAAAATTCTGGAAGTGACAAACAGTGACTTGGCTGTCATTGGTGCTACTGTCATCGATGCCAAAGGAATGTATATCGTACCAGGCTTTGTCAGCATGCATGCACATGGAGGAGGTGGATACGATTTTACAGAAGGAACAACAGAAGCTTTTCAAAAAGCCACACAAGCCCATCTGAAACATGGAGCCACCTCTATTTTCCCGACTCTCTCTTCCACAAGCTTCGAGAATATCAAAAAAGCAGTGAGCACTTGCGAAGAGTTAATGACAGAAAAAGGAAGCATCATACAAGGACTACACATTGAAGGTCCCTACCTGAATAAAAAGATGGCGGGTACACAGTGGGAAGAATTTATCAAGGATCCGGATCCGGAGGAATACATCCCCCTGCTCGAAAGTACGCAATGTATCAAACGTTGGGACATCAGCCCTGAATTGCCGGGAGCACATGATTTTGCCCGATATACAACTTCGAAAGGCATACTGACCGCCATCACACATACCGAAGCTGAATATCCGGAAATCAAAGCAGCCTTTGAAGCCGGCTTCACCCACGCAGCACATTTCTACAATGCCATGCCGGGATTCCACAAACGTCGTGAATATAAATACGAAGGTACTGTAGAAAGTGTATACCTGACCGATGGAATGAGTGTAGAAGTGATTGCCGATGGTATTCATCTGCCTGCTACTATCCTGAAGCTGGTTTACAAACTGAAAGGTGTAGAACAGACTTGTCTTGTAACCGATGCCCTGAAATATGCAGCATACACAGGAGAACCGATTAATGACCCCAAATACATCATCGAGAACGGTGTATGTAAACTGGCCGACCATTCTTCTTTGGCTGGCAGTTTGGCTACCATGGATACACTGATTCAAACCATGGTGAAAAAGGCTGCCATTCCTTTGGCAGATGCTGTTCGTATGGCTTCAGAAACTCCAGCCAATCTGATTGGCATAGGAGCTCACAAAGGTACCCTTCAAAAAGGGAAGGACGCCGATATCGTCATTTTGGACAAGGACATCAACGTCAGATGTGTTTTCTCCGGTGGAAAAATCGTAGAAGACACCAATACAATGATTCACTAACCTAACCTAATTATATTATAGAAATCAATCGAGAAAACTCTGGGCTGTGAAGTCCGGAGTTTTTTTATACTTTCCTACCCCACCCAAATGCCATCGAACGAATCGCACTCAACAGAAAAAAAGAACAGATAAACACCCATTCCCAAAAACAGAGTCTTCCGTATTCTTCACGACCTTTTATTTCCCCCTCAGAAGTCAAATCTCCATGCACACTATCTTTATTAAGAATAAGAAAGAAAGTCTCAAATTTCTCCCCAAACGTCCTATAGCAGCGGTATAAGGAAAGATATCTGCCTGTAAGCGGAAGATTGTGTCTGCACGGCATACCGAGCGCAGCTGACTTCTCCAGGAAAGTACATATTCAGAGAACCTACGCTGGAGTTTCCTTCCGCCACGGAAAAGGCCGCATTTCCGGAGTGTACCGCATAGAAAGAAGAAAGCGGAAGGAACACCGTGGCGAAATGGTCTTTCCTGAGCCGGAGGCCGTATCCTTCCTGTTCCGGCCGGCTAAAACTTATGCTTGACCAACAAATGCCGCAAGTTTACACGCCGCATCTGCGCGGACCCGCTTCAGGCCCCCTTTGCAGTACCATGCCCTACGTTCCCTTACGGGCACAAAAAAAGCCCCGGAGCATTTCTGCCTCGGGGCTTCCCTAAAACGGCGACTACCTACTCTCCCACTTGTACGCAGTACCATCGGCGTGGCGAAGCTTAACTTCTCTGTTCGGAATGGGAAGAGG
>NZ_JAOQJI010000068.1:0-14132 GCF_025567125.1 Phocaeicola fibrisolvens
TAAAGATACAAAATCTTTAGGTAATAACAATGCCTCGGCTTGGGAAAGTCGGGGCGTTGTCATAAAAAAAGAGGGTATGCATTTTGACACACCCTCGCTTTTATCTTATTAGAAGAAAGAAATTACATACAAATAGACTACTGCAGCTGGTACAGCCATTAAGGTACTGTCAAACCGGTCTAGCATACCTCCATGTCCAGGGAGGATGTTTCCGGAATCCTTTATGCCCAGTGTGCGTTTCAGTAGAGATTCCGTCAAGTCACCCCAGGTTCCGAATATAACAATTGTTAGGGCCAGTCCAATCCATACACCTAATGTCATGAAGGGGAAGAAATGTGCCATGATAATAGCTGCGATGATGCTGAATGCGCCTCCTCCAATGGATCCTTCCCATGATTTCTTGGGCGAGATTCTTTCGAACAAACGATGTTTGCCAAACAGCATTCCTGTACAGTATGCACCAGTGTCGTTTATCCAGGTAAAGATAAAGATGGATAAAGGCAATATCGGGTTGTACTGTATGTTGTAATGTGCTTCACTGCCAATAGAATGATAGGCCAGTACATTCAGCATGGAAAACGACAAGGCGATGTAAACCTGGCTCATCATGGTATATGCCCAATTGTTCAACGGGTTTTTCTTTTTCAGATACAGTTCGCTTACTAGCAGATAAATGATAAGGAATAAATAAGGAATCAATATCTCGTTCTGTCCTGGCATTACTCCCAGATAGGCGAATCCGAAGAACAGAAAGACACCAGCCAACATGCAAATAGGCTTGTTGATTTCTACATCCTGCTGCTTACTGACAATGGTTCCAAATTCATGAATGGTCAATGCAGTAATAAGCGCGAACAGCAAGGAGAAAGAAATAGGTCCTCCTAAAATGCATCCTACCAGGATTCCTACGAATACGATTCCTGTAATAGCTCGTTGAATAAAATTACTTTTCACGTCGTTTTATATATTTCCAAATGAGTAGTCTGTTATTTTTCTTCTTCAGGTTGTGGAGATTCATCCGATGAAGGTTTTTCTTCTGGATTTTCTTTCTCGTCAGAAGTTTGTTGCGGCTTGCTTTCCAGCTGTTTGCTTTCTTGTGGCTTTTCTGCCTCAATTTGTGCATTGGCTGCCATTATTTCTTCTGAACGTGAAGTCCATGGACGTTTGCCGAATATGCGTTCCACATCTTCTGCAAAAATAACCTCTCGGTCTATCAGCATTTGTGCCAGCTGATTATGTCCTTCACTGTGTTCTCTCAATAACGCTTTTGCCCGCATGTATTGTTCATTGATCATGTTTTGTACTTCTTGGTCAATGAGTTCGGCGGTATGTTCGCTGTATGGTTTGGTGAAGCTATAATCTTCGCTGCTGTTATAGTAACAGAGGTTAGGGAGCTTGTCGCTCATTCCGGCGTATGCAATCATGCCGTATGCTTGTTTTGTCACCCGTTCCAAGTCGTTCATGGCTCCTGTGGAAATATGTCCGATAAAAATTTCTTCCGCAGCACGTCCTCCCAGTGTGGCACACATTTCATCCAGCATCTGTTCCTTAGTCGTAATTTGACGCTCTTCTGGAAGATACCAGGCTGCACCTAACGCACGCCCTCTGGGCACAATGGTGACCTTGATCAGCGGGTTGGCATGCTCCAAAAACCAGGAGATTGTAGCATGTCCTGCTTCGTGTAATGCAATGGCGCGTTTTTCGGCTGCTGTCATGACTTTTGTTTTCTTTTCCAGACCACCTACAATACGGTCGATTGCTGCCAGAAAGTCATCTTTGCCTACGCTCTTTTTTTGGTGGCGAGCTGCAATCAAAGCTGCTTCGTTGCATACATTGGCAATGTCTGCTCCGCTGAATCCTGGTGTTTGACGGGCCAGCAGGTCTACGTCTACACTATCATCCAGCTTCAGGGGTCTCAGATGTACCCCAAACACTTCCTTTCGCTCATTTAAATCTGGTAAATCAACGTATATCTGACGGTCAAAACGACCTGCACGCAGTAAAGCCTTATCCAGGATGTCTACTCGGTTGGTAGCAGCTAGGATGATAACACCGCTATTGGAGCCGAAACCATCCATTTCGGTTAAAAGCTGATTCAATGTGTTTTCGCGTTCATCGTTTCCTCCCATGCTCGGGTTTTTACCGCGCGCACGTCCTACCGCATCAATTTCATCAATGAAAATGATACATGGGGCTTTTTCCTTTGCTTGACGGAACAAGTCGCGTACGCGAGACGCTCCCACACCGACAAACATTTCTACGAAGTCGGAACCGGATATGGAAAAGAACGGTACATCTGCCTCTCCGGCTA
Organism: Phocaeicola fibrisolvens; assembly: GCF_025567125.1. Classification (NCBI taxonomy): domain Bacteria; kingdom Pseudomonadati; phylum Bacteroidota; class Bacteroidia; order Bacteroidales; family Bacteroidaceae; genus Phocaeicola; species Phocaeicola fibrisolvens. The sequence goes on from NZ_JAOQJI010000068.1 coordinate 2,312, forward strand.
CAGCCTTTGCCAGTAATGTTTTACCGGTTCCCGGAGGACCTACCAGCAAAGCACCCTTAGGAATTTTACCGCCCAGTTCCGTATATTTCTGAGGTTGTTTCAAGAAATCTACAATCTCCTGCACTTCCTGTTTGGCTGCAGCCTGTCCTGCTACATCCTTGAATGTGATGCGGTTGGTACCTTTTTCAAAAAGCTGTGCCTTACTTCTGCCTACATTGAAAACATTCGATGAGCCACCGGCACCTCCTCCGCCTCCCATGCGTCGCATAAGAAACATCCAGAGGGCAATAATGGCGACAAAAGGCAACACGTTCCAGATTATCAGGCTGAAATAGTCATTTTTCTTTTCATATTGTATGGAACCTGTGAAGTTTCCTGATTTTGTTTGTTCGTCCAGAAATTTCTCCAATGCTTCCATAGAGCCGATTTGTACATTGATGGCCGGGCTTCTGCCTACTTTGCTTGCGTCTTTCTTAAAGACGTCTACAATGTGCTCCGGTTTGATGTACATTTCTACCGTATTGTTGTCGTATGCCACTATTTTATCGGCATACCCTTTGGTTATCATTTCCTGAAATTCCGTATAGTTTACCTCTTTGCTGGCACTCCCTTCATCACCAGATATATAGAGAAAGCCGAATACTAAGGCAATAATGACATAAAGCCACGTCAGACTAAAACGTGGTGCATTTAGTTTAGGTTTATTATTTGTATTGTCACTCATATCGTTTCCTTATTATATTAATCTAAATCGGGAATGTGGGTTAATTGTGCATCTGCCCATAAATGTTCCAGATTGTAAAAAATGCGAACTTCTGGCAGAAAGACGTGAACAATTACATCGATGTAATCCATGGCTACCCATTGCGCGTTTCTTAAACCGTCTATGGCATAAGCCTTGGTTCCCGTTTCTTTTCTGACATGTTCTTTGATTGAATCAACGATGGCGAGTACTTGGCTTGGCGAGTTTCCTTGACAAATGACAAAATACTTGCAAATTGTATCTTCTATTTCGGTTAAATCAACAATGACGATTTGTTTGCCTTTTTTTTCTTGAATCCCTTCTGTGATTTTTTCTATTAAATTTGTTGTTTCGTTCATTCTTTTGAATATTCCTATTTTTAAAATGAAAAATAAAGTTCTTTATATAATAAGGGCAAATATACTTGCTTTTCTGTATATCACGAAAATTTTTGCTTGAAAGAAGATGAAAAAAGAAGAAAAATATATTTTTGGGAAGAAAAAAACGGGTGAAAGCTTTGTATGTTCCAAAAAAGTTGTACCTTTGCACCGTCAAACAAAAAGACAACAATCGTTCTTTTGACTTTGGGCTATGGTGTAATGGTAACACAACAGATTCTGGTCCTGTTTTTCTTGGTTCGAATCCGAGTAGCCCAACTTCATTTTGCAGCGTTTCCATGGAGGAAGCAAAGCGTTATTGGGCTATGGTGTAATGGTAACACAACAGATTCTGGTCCTGTTTTTCTTGGTTCGAATCCGAGTAGCCCAACAGGAAGGTGCTCCGAGTAAATCGGGGCACCTTTTTTATGTCTTATAATTCGTTTGTTGTTAATCTTGTTTATCTCACATAATCAACTAGTTGCGCGCTTTTGTCTCCCTTTTTTTCTTCTTAATGAGTGTTAATTGTTCGTTCCTTTACAAACATTTTCTTCAACAATCTAGTTATAAAGTCATCGAGATTGATAAATGTAATTAGGTATTAGCGTTTTTGAATGAAAAGATGAAAAAGGTAACTATTTTAGCTGCCGCATTGGCTGTTACGTCTCTTTCTGTGAACGCACAAAAAGCGTATGAAGGGAGCCGTTTTTTTGACAACTGGTACGTGGGTGTGAAAGGTGGAGTGACTACTCCTACTACTCATTCTGCTTTCTGGCGTAACATGCGGGCAGAAACCGGCCTTGAACTGGGTAAACAGATTACTCCCGTGTTTGGAGTTTCTTTTGAAGGATTAACGGGTATCAACACGTCTGTCAGCAAGACTGCTTTTGACGACTTGAACCTGGGTCTGTTGGGTAAGATTAATCTGAACAATCTTTTTGGCGGATACAATGGCCAGCCGAGATTGTTTGAGGTGGAAGGTATTGCTGGATTTGGCTGGGGACATGATTTCATGAATTCAGGTGTGGGAAGTGATCGCTCTTACATGGTGAGCCGTTTTGGTGCCAGCTTGAATTTTAATCTGGGTGAGAAAAAAGCATGGGCAGTGAATGTACGTCCAGCCGTTGTGTATAGAATGGATGGTGACCGCGCACACGTGTTGAATGTCAATAAGTCGAAGATTGAAGTGTTGGCAGGAGTGACTTATCGTTTTGCCAGCAGCAACGGTAAGCATTATATGACTATCCAGAAGCCTTATAATCAGGCAGAGGTCAATTCTCTGAATGAATCCATCAATGCGTTGCGTGCGGAAAATGCCCGTAAGGAGGAAGCTTTGAACGCAAAAGAAGCTGAAAATGCTCGTCTGGCAAAGGAACTGAACGATTTGAAGAACGCTCCGAAGCAGGTACAGACCATTGTACAGAACACTCATTCCAAGTCGTTGGAGTCTGTGGTGACTTTCCGTCAGGGAAAGACTTCCATCAGTGCAGACCAGGTGCCTAATGTAGAGCGTATTGCTACTTATATGAAGAACAACCCGAAGAGTACGGTGGTTATCAAGGGATATGCTTCTCCGGAAGGTAGTGCGGAAGTCAATGCACGTGTGGCCAATCAGCGTGCGGAAGCCGTGAAGGATATGTTGATTAGCAAATATAAAATCAGTGCTTCACGTATTACGGCTGAAGGTCAGGGAGTAGGCGATATGTTCTCTGAACCGGACTGGAACCGGGTAAGTATTGCGACTTTGAACGAAGCGGAATAATTCTTTTTAAATTGAAATAATGTACTCTGAAGGCTGTTGCGGGTAACACTGTGACAGCCTTTTTTATGTTTTGTCCGTGGTAGGGAGGTTTTTGCATTTCTTGTATTTATGAATTGTGGGAAAAGTGGCTGAAAAGCATTATCTTTGTCCCCGAATTTGTAAAATCATGGAAGAACGTACACGATACAATGATTTTGCCAACTTTCTGGCACTTCACTTTCCTTTCAAGGTACAGAAAATTTCCCTGAATGTGGGATTTACCTGTCCGAACAGGGATGGGGTGAAAGGATATGGTGGATGTACCTACTGCAATAACCAGACGTTTAATCCAGCCTATTGCCGGACGGATAAGTCGGTGACAGAGCAGTTGGAGGAGGGGAAGGCCTTTTTTGCACGGAAATATCCGGAGATGAGATACCTTGCCTATTTTCAGGCTTATACCAATACCTATGCGGAGTTGGAAAAGTTGCAGAAGATGTATGAAGATGCCCTTCGGGTGAAAGGGGTTGTCGGACTGGTGATTGGTACTCGCCCTGACTGTATGCCTGAAGAGTTGTTGGATTATCTGGAAGACCTGAATCGCCGGACTTTTCTGCTGGTGGAGTATGGTATTGAGAGTACGGACAACCGGACCTTGCAGCGGATTAACCGCGGACATACGTTTGAATGTACGGCAGATGCCGTGAAACGTACGGCGGAAAGAGGGATACGTGTAGGCGGTCATGTTATTTTGGGATTGCCGGGAGAAGACCACGAGGCCATCATCCGTCAGGCTGCACAGGTGTCGGAATTGCCTTTGACGACGTTGAAAATGCATCAGTTGCAGTTGGTGCGCGGCACACGTATGGCCCGTGAGTATGAGGTGTGTCCAGAGGACTTCCATTTGTATGAGGTGGACGAGTATATTGACTTGGTGATTGATTACCTGGAGCGTGTGCGTCCCGACCTGGTGCTGGAACGTTTTGTGTCGCAATCGCCCAAGGAATTGCTGATAGCGCCCGACTGGGGAATCAAGAATTACGAGTTTGCTGTTCGCATGAAGCGTCGTCTGCAGGAAAGGGATACTTGGCAGGGTAAGTTTTATAATAAGGAAAAAGAATAAAAAACAATATAGTATTTTTAATTAATAGGATATCAATGGAAATTAAAGGTAAAGTTCATTATGTCGGTGTGAACGACCGCACAAAAGCATTGTTTGAGAATTTGTGGCCACTGCCGTACGGCGTATCTTACAACTCTTATCTGATTGCAGATGACGATATGGTGGCACTGGTGGATACGGTAGATGTCGCTTTCTTTGAAGTTTATATCAAGAAAATCCGCAGCATCATCGGCGACCGTAAAATCAATTATCTGATTATTAATCACATGGAACCTGACCATTCAGGCTCTATCGCGTTGATTAAGAAATACTATCCTGAAATTGTGCTGGTTGGAAACAAGAAGACTTTCGACATGGTAGAAGGATACTATGGCGTGACAGGTGAACGTTACGTAGTGGGTGAGGGTGATTTCCTGAAATTGGGACACCACAACCTGCGTTTCTATTTGGTGCCGATGGTTCACTGGCCGGAAACCATGGTCACATTCGATGAAACGGAAGGAATCCTGTTCTCAGGTGATGCCTTCGGATGCTTCGGCGCTTTGAACGGAGGTTGCATCGACCGCAACATCAATACCGATATTTATTGGAACGAAATGCGCCGTTACTATGCCAACATTGTAGGTAAGTTTGGCAATCCGGTGCAGAAAGCCTTGCAGAAATGTGGTGGCCTGCCTATCAAGATGATTTGTCCGACTCACGGACCGGTATGGGAAGAATATATTCCGAAAGTGGTGGATATGTACGACAAGATGAGCCGCTATGAAGGTGAAGAAGGAGTGGTGATTGCTTATGGTACGATGTATGGCAACACAGAAGAACTGGCTGAAACCATTGCGGAAGAATTGAGTGCACAAGGTATCAAGAACATCGTGCTGCACAATGTATCTCATACGCCTCATTCTTATATCCTGGCCGATATCTTCAAATACAAAGGACTGATTGCGGGTTGTACGACTTACAACATGCAGCTGTATCCTGAGATGGAGTCCTTGCTCAACAAGGTGGCTGCCCGTGAAATGAAGAACCGTCTGTTCGGTTACTTCGGCTCATTCACCTGGGCCAGTGCGGCGGTAAAGAAACTGGGTGAATTCACAGAGAAACTGAAATTCGAAGTGGTAGGTAACCCGATTGAAATGAAGCAGAGCATGAAAGCCGACAACTATGCGCAGGCGAAGGAATTGGCAAAGGCTATGGCTGACCGTCTGAAAGCTGACCGGAAATAAGAAGCGAATTTCCTTTTAGGAGATAGGATATAAAAAATCTTCCACTGAGGTAACGCCCTTCGGTGGAAGATTTTTTTGTAGGTAGTATAAGCAATTGGGAAATCAGTCTTTTGCCTGATGTACCGTCAACTGCGGGAACGGGAATCCGATGCCTTCCTTGTTGAAGGTGTCATACACGATTTGGTTCATGTCGAAATATACGTCCCAGTAGTTTTCGGTCTTGGTCCAGACACGTACCTTGATATCCACGCTGCTGGCCGACAAGGCTCCCAGCCCGATGAAAGGAGCAGGAGTGGTCAGAATACGGGTATCTGCCGCGATGATGCGTTCCAGTACGGCTTTTACTTTCTCAAAGTCTTCTCCATATTCCACGCCGAACACCCATTCCGCACGGCGCATTTCCTGTTTGCTGTAGTTGGTGATGGCATTGCTGCTCAATGCACCGTTGGGCACGTAAATGATACGGTTGTCTGTCGTAGCCAGGATGGTATGGAAAATCTGGATTTCCTTGACTGTTCCGCTGGCATTCTGTCCGTCGATGTAGTCGCCCACCTTGAACGGCTTGAACACCAGGATAATCAGTCCTCCGGCAAAGTTTGACAGGTTGCCCGACAGTGCCATACCGATAGCCACACCGGCAGAGGCCAGGATGGCGGCAAAGCTCGTGGTTTCTACGCCCAGCTTACTCACGATGGCAAATGCCAGAATCAGGTTCAATAAGATGTTGAGCAGACTTTTCAGGAAGGTCTGCACGCTGATTTCCAGTTTCCTTTTCTCCAGAATCTTGCTGACCAGCCGTCCGATTTGCTTGATGATGAACCGGCCTACAATGTAGATGATGATGGCTGCCAGAATGTCTTTTCCCACTTCAATACCCCAGTTGAGCAGTTTGTCCAGAATTTGTTCCACATTGATTCTGGAAGCTGCCTTGCCTGCCTGTGCAGTTGCTTGTAATAATGTAAGTAACATGATTTGATGATTAATTAATAATACAGTTATTTATTCCTTCAATATACCTTTTCCCTCTCTGATAATTTCAGGTACATCTTCACAACAATTTATCACGGTAGAAGGTTCAATGCCTCCTGTACCTCCGTCGATAATCAGGTCGGTCACACTGCCGAACTTTTCCTCAATCAGTTCCGGGTCGGTGATGTATTCGATGTCCTCTCCCTTTTCCAGCGGAAGGGTCGTGGTCAGAATCGGGGCATCGAGCAGGCGGCAGATTTCGCGGATGATAGCGTTGTCGGGCACACGGATACCCACTTCTTTTCGGTTGCGGAAAATTTTGGGCAACCGGCTGTTGGCGTTCAGAATGAAGGTGAACGGGCCGGGCAGGTTACGTTTCATCAGCTTGAAAGTGGCGTTGCTCACCTGTGCATATTCGCTGATGTTACTCAGGTCGTAGCAGATGATGGACAGGTTGTGCTTGCGTGGGTCGATATTTTTCAGCTTGCAGATACGTTCGATGGGCCGTTCTTTCAAGGCGTGACACCCGATGGCATACACCGTATCGGTGGGATAGATAAGGATTCCGCCGTCGTTCAGCAGGTCGACTACGCGTTGCAAGTCTTCCGGTCGATTGTTTTTGGGATATAATTTCAGTATCATGGCGTTCGGTCACGAAGATGAGACCTCGTGAATCGCAAAAATAAGAAATTTATTTCTTTTTCTTCCGTAGTTCTTCCGCAATTCGATAATGGATGGCTGCTTCTATTTCTTTTCCGCTTTTTTCGAGTGCCTCGGCAAAATATTCATGTGCTCCCGCATGCTGGGGTTTCAGGCTGGTCGCCTTGTCCAGGTCGGTCAGGGCCTCTTCCGTTTTTCCGGTCAGCAGCCGGAGTTTTCCACGGTTGTACACCGCCTTGAACTCCTGAGGTCGGAGTTGTACAGCCCGGTTCAGGCATTCTTCCGCTTCTTCCACCCGGTCTTCATCGAAGAAGGTCACTCCCTTGCGTACCCAGGCATCCACGTATTCCGGGTACAGCTCCAAGGCCTTGTCGTAGTTGGCCTGTGCGGCCCGCGGGTCGTGCGCTTTGGTGATGCACTCGTTGCCCATCAGGTAGTATTCGCGGGCATATTTCTGCAGGTTCTGCCGTTGCTGCTGCATTTGCTCTTTAAGCTGTCGGTTTTCTTCCTTGAGCTGGTTGATGAGGCCCAGTTTCCGGCGGATAAACCGTTGGATGAGTGGTTTCTCAATGTCGTATCGGCTGTGGATGGCCTTGAAGAAAGCTTCCAGAAATTCCGCAAATTCTCCTTTGTCGAAGGCTTTCACGGCTGCCACGTATTGGATATCGGCCTGTGCCTGTTTCATGGCCCGTTCAAAGGTCTGGTTGTCATTGAAACGCTGGGCAAAGCTGACGATTTCCGGGCGGACAAATACATCGGCCGGTGAGATGCGTCGTTTCAGCTGGATACCTTCGAGCGAAGTGCAGCGGCTCAGGGCCACGTACGCCTGTCCGCCAGCAAATACCCCTCCCGTAAAGTCGATGATGACCCGGTTGAACGTGAGTCCCTGGCTCTTGTGTACGGTGATGGCCCAGGCCAGCCGGATGGGATATTGGGTAAAGGTGCCCAGTTCTTCTTCTTCTATCTTCTTCTCAGTCTCGTTGTAGCGGTAGCGGATGTTGCTCCAGCTTTCCTTATGCACGTCAAACTCACTGCCGTCTTCCGTCACCACATAGATGGTGCCATCGGCCGAGAGTCCCGACACGGTGCCGATGGTACCGTTCACCCAGCGTTTTTCCTGGTCGTTCTTGATGAAAATCACCTGTGCACCCGGTTTGATGACCAGCTCCATGAGGGTGGGAAGGCTGCTTTCGGGGAACTCCCCGTGTATTTCTCCTTTCAGTGTGACCGGGTCGCCCGGCAGTTCTTCCAGCTTCTTTTCGTTGATGTAGTCCACGTTGTCCCGGCGGGTGGCCAGGGTGATGTAGAGGTCGTTCTCTTCCGGGCAGGGAGGTGTCGGGGTGTAACGGGTGTTCAGCAGTTGCAGGTCGGCGGCTCCGGCGGTATTGGTCCGGATATGGTCGAGTACGCTGACAAACACCTTGTCGGTCTGCCGGTACACCTTGGTCAGCTCAATCGACACCAGTTCCATTTCCTGAAACACCTTGGCCGAGAAGAAATACGGGTTCGGGTAGAAACGGTTCAGAATCTCCCGTTCGTCACTTTTCACTACCGGCTCCAGCTGGAACACGTCGCCCACCAGCAGCAACTGTTTTCCGCCGAAGGGTTCACGCAGGTTGTGCGAGTAGGTACGCAGTACCTTGTCGATAAAGTCGATGATATCGGCCCGCACCATGGAAATCTCGTCAATGATGACGAGCTCAATGTTTTGAATCAGTTTCCGGTGGTCGGCCGAATATTTCAGGAAATCTTTCAGTTTCCGTCCCTGAAACTTCGGGTCGTCCGGCAGAAGCGGATGAAACGGGAGCTTGAAAAAGCTGTGCAGGGTACTTCCGCCCGCATTGATGGCCGCAATGCCCGTAGGAGCCAGCACCACATATTTCTTTTTGGTATGCTGGCAGACGTATTTCAGGAAAGTAGACTTACCCGTGCCCGCTTTTCCGGTCAGGAAGACCGACTGGCGGGTGTATTGGATGAGCTTCAGGGCATTCTGAAATTCAGGATTGTCGGTATCTATCAGGGTCGGAGTCATGGGGTGTGGTTTTTAGAAGCAAAGATACAGACAAAAGGGCAATAAAAAAAGCGGTTGGATTTCCAACCGCTTTTTCGTCAGAATATTTACGAGAAGCCTTTCGGCATTTATCAGATTCATTCTTCAAATGCTGAACTTGTCAGCGCCGCCTGTTTATTTGCGTCTTTCGTCGCTCAGCATTACATAACCCCAGATTATCGGATCTGCATTGGCAATCTTGTGGAAAATGTTTTTTACCTTTTTCATAATTGTTATCCTTTCTTTTTTTAGTTAGTTTAATTAAATCTTCTGGCGGGCTTCCCAGCTGGCCTTTGCTGTACTTGTTACCTAATTTATAATTACCTATGAAAACTTTTTGTGGGCCTCTTTCTTATTGCCCTTTTCTTTTTACACCACAAAGATAGGACTTTCTTTCTTATGAAATATGTTTTATAGCATATTTTTCAAGTGAAGGCCCGATTTGTTGATGTAAATCAAATCCGAGGATGAAATGATTGCTTTTCGGTTACATTCTTCTTCTTCTCTCCTGAAAAACTCGTAACTTTGCTTCCGTTTTTGGAAGATTTATGGCAGCAAGAATCAACAATCAATACGAAGAGCGCCTGGGGACGGAACGAATGCTTCCCCTTATTTTCAAGATGGCGTTGCCGGCAGTGGCCGCACAGTTTGTCAATCTCCTATATAATATAGTAGACCGCATTTACATCGGGCACATTCCCGAAATCGGGACGAATGCGCTGGCGGGAGTGGGAGTGACCACCTCCCTCGTTATCCTGATTTCTTCATTTTCGGCCATTGTGGGAGCCGGAGGAGCCCCGCTGGCCGCCATGGCTTTGGGACAGGGCGACCGGGTGCGTGCGGGAAAGATTTTGGGCAATGGTTTCATGCTGCTGATACTGTTTACCGTCCTCACTTCGCTGGTGTCTTATCTGTGCATGGAGCCCATCCTGAAGTTTGCGGGAGCTTCTGCCGTCACACTGCCTTACGCGGAAGATTATCTTTCGGTGTATTTGCTGGGTACGCTGTTCGTGGAAATTTCCACCGGACTCAATACCTTCATTAATTCACAGGGACGCCCCAGCATTGCCATGTATTCTGTGCTGATTGGAGCTTTGCTGAATATCGTGCTCGACCCGATTTTCATCTTCTGGTTCGACATGGGCGTGAAGGGAGCGGCCTTGGCCACCATTCTTTCACAGGCCTGCAGTGCTTGTTGGGTATTGGGTTTCTTGTGTTCCGACCGGGCTTCCCTGCGTTTGGAAAAGCGCTATTTGAAATTTGACCGCCGCATTGTGGGGGGGATGCTGGCGTTGGGTGTGTCTCCTTTCATTATGGCCAGCACGGAAAGCCTGGTAGGGTTTGTACTGAACGGCAGTCTGGAGAAATTTGGCGATATCTATGTGGGCGCTTTGGCCATCCTGCAAAGTGCCATGCAACTGGTCAGCGTGCCGCTCACCGGTTTTGCCCAAGGTTTTGTGCCGGTGGCCAGTTATAACTACGGGCATGGCGACCGGCAGCGGGTGAAAGACTGTTTCCGGATTGTGCTGACGGTGATGTTCTCCTTCAATTTCGTCCTGATGCTGCTGATGATTTGTTTCCCGTCGGTAGTGGCTTCCGCCTTTACGAGAGACCGCGAACTGATTGCCACCGTGGAGCATGTGTTGCCGATTTTCCTCGCCGGAATGACTATCTTCGGCCTGCAGCGTGCCTGTCAGAACATGTTCGTCGCCCTTGGCCAAGCCCGGATTTCCATTTTTATCGCCTTGCTCCGTAAGGTTATTCTGCTGGTACCTCTTGCCTTAGTGTTGCCCCGTTTCTTCGATGTGGAAGGCGTGTTTCTGGCTGAGGCCGTTTCGGATGCTACAGCCGCCATCTGCTGCACCCTGCTCTTCTTCTGGCAGTTTCCGAAGATACTCCGCAAGGCCCCGGTTCCCGTGAAAAAATAGATTTTGTGGAATGATAGGGTAAATTCATTGAAACACAAGTAGATAAGGTGTAAAACGTATAAGCATATTCTCTGTCCCACAGTGTGGGATATAAAAACCACAGTGTGGGATACATATTTCACACTGTGAAATACAAATCCCGCAGTGTGAAACAGAGAAAGTATAGAGAGATTTACAGTTATTCTTGGGGATGTTTGTGATTAAGGACGATTGCTGCACAATTTTTTTTCAGAAATCACCTTTCATACCATAAATCTCTGTAATTTTAACCTCCGGGAATCTGCCAGGGATTTTCTTGTATTGTATTCGTATGTGGGGGTAAGATTAATCGATGAAAAATATTATTGAGAGTATCAGAAAGCAATGTCCTGTATCCGACTCTACGATTGAGGAGCTGGAGTCTTATTTGACACCTTGTACTTTTCCTAAAAAGTACCAACTGATTAAAGAAGGAATTTATTGCAAATATGCCTATTTCATAGAAAAAGGTATCATAAGAGCCTATTGGATGGTGGATGGAGAGGAATATACCACTTCATTTGGCACAGAAGGCGGCATTGTGTTCAGTATGGATGAGCTTTATTACAATAGGAAAAGTGAGGAATATGTAGAAACCTTGGAAGAAGTGCAAGCCTACAGAATCAGTATAACCGACCTCCAACATCTGTTCGAAACGAATCTGGAACTATGCAACTGGGGGAGAATCATCCATCAGAATGAATACAGAAGGCTCCACAGAAGTCATAAAGAGCGGCTGTCGCTTCCGGCCAAGGAACGTTATGAGGAATTCCAGAAACAGTTTCCCGAAATATGCAGGAAGGTGAACTTGAAATACATTGCTTCTTATCTGGGGATTACCCTTTCCACGCTCAGCAGACTGCGAAGCAAAAAGCCATAATTTGATGTAGGACAACATTAGTGTCCAATAAAAATGGACGAGTTAAAAAATTAATCAAATAGTCCTTCAAAAAGGGGATAATCGAGTTCTTTGATATCGTTGAAATC